>JAFZPY010000118.1 GCA_017552475.1 Bacteroidales bacterium
CCTTGACCGGAGGTCGAGGATCTCGAGCACGATAGCCGCATCCGGGATTCTCGGGCAAAGCCCAAGAATGACGTATACAACAATGAACAAAAAAACCTGCGACATCTATAGCCGCAGGTTTTCCTCACGTCATCCTTGACCGGAGGTCGAGGATCTCGAGCACGATAGCCGCATCCGGGATTCTCGGGCAAAGCCCAAGAATGACGTGTATTACTTACACCAGCGGTCGAGCCAGTCGAAGTAGGTGCGATGCCAGTAGAGGGCATTCTGCGGCTGGAGAATCCAGTGATTCTCTTCGGGGAAGACTACGAGCTTGGAAGGTACGCCCATCAGCTGGGCAGCGTTGAAGGCAGCCATGCCCTCGTCGTAGGGAACGCGGAAGTCCATGCCGCCGTGGATGCACAGGATAGGAGTGTGCCAGCGGGTTACGAACTTGTGAGGAGAATTGTCGTAGTGACGACGCGCCTTGGCGACGTTGCTCCACGGCGAACCTGCCTGCTGCATGCCGCCGAAGGTCTTGCCGTCGCCGGCGGCACCGGTCTCGCCGGAATTATAGGCATACTCTTCGAGTCCGCCGTTGTCCCAGTTGGGGAACCACATTTCCTCTGTGGTCATGTACATGTGCTCCTCATTGAAGATACCGGCATGGGCAATGAAGCAGTCATAAAGATCGCCATGCGTACCGGCCAGGTAATAGACGCTATAGCCGCCGTAGCTGGCGCCGCATGCCGCAAGTTTGCCGACGTAAGGCTCGGCCTTTATCATGCGGCCGGCAGACTTGTAGTCTTCCATGTTCAGGCCGATGTAATCACCGGAAATCTGTTCGCACCACTCCTGACCGAAAGCGGTGGTACCACGACGGTTGGGGAGCACTACGACGTAGCCTTGGGAGGCCATGAGGCGGTAGTTCCAGCGATATGACCAGCCCTGGCTGAGAGTGCCCTGAGGGCCGCCGAGACAGATTTCGATTGCGGGATATACCTTGTCGGCAGAGAACTCCGGCGGGAAAAGGACCCATGTGAGCATATCCTTGCCGTCGACGGTTTTCACGTTGCGGGCCTCGATTTTTACGGGACTAAGCTGGGAAAGGATGTGGTCGTTTTCGCGGGAGATATTGGTGCGGTCTGCCCCCTTTATTGCTACGAGTTCATTGGGGAATTCCATGCTGCAGTAGGTTGAAAGCATGGTGCCGTCGGAGAGGAGACCGAATGGAGTACCGTAGTCGAACCATTCGTCAGCACCGGTGAGACGTTCGATAGCGGTGCAGTCGTGGGAGTCGATTCGGTAGATGGATTGTACGCCTTCAGTGAGAGCGTTGAAAAGGATGTGGTCGCCGTCCCAGACGGGAGAGTCGGCGTTGTAACGGAACATAGCCGAGAGGTTGCGGATGTTGAGCACCTCAAGTTCTGCCGGAGCGCCCTCCTCCTCACCGGCATCAGGCACCACGTCAGCGACAAAGAGACGCACCTGGTCGGCCTCGTAGCCGTTGCGGGCCATACTGAGCCATGCGAGCTGGCTGCCGTCGGGACTCCAGACAGGATTGGTGTCGTAGCCGCCGCCCATGGGGATCTGGGTGGTGTCGCCGGTGTTGACATTATATATATATATATTTCCGTATCAGTTGAGAAAGCATACTCCTTGCCTGAAAGCTTTTTGCAAGAGTAGGCAATGTAGCGGCTGTCCGGACTCCAGGCGAGCTGCTCGATGCCGCCGAAGGGGCCGTTGGGAAGCTGGTATTGTACATCTTTACCGCCGAGGATGTCGGTGGAGGCCTCCAATGTCACCTCGCCAGCCCCGAGTGATGCAATGTAGGTGTGGAAGATTTCGGTCTCCCAGTGGTCCCAGTGGCGGTACATGAGGTCCTCTGTGGCATAGGCCTGCGCCTTATCGAGCAAAGGATCGCTCTGGGATGGAGTCTCGACATGGCTGGGCACCGTGGATACATACATTATTGATGCGCCGTCGGGAGAGAGTGAGAATTCCTCCACTCCTGTGGCGACGTTGGTCACGCGGATGCGTTTGCCTAGACGGTCGCCTTTGAGGGGTGCACGCCATACCTGACCGCCCTGGAGGAAGAAGATTTCGCTGCCGTCGGAGCTCCAGCGGGCATTGCTGATGCTCTTGCCGCCACGTGTGAGCTGGACTTTGCCGGTGCCGTCGGGGTTGATAAGGTAGATGTTGCGGCAGCTGCGGTTGTCAGGGATGCTGTTGTAGCTGATGCCGTAGAGGATGCGTGTGCCGTCCGGTGAGAGCTGGGGGTCGGAAATGCGTCCAAGGGCGAGCAGGACTTCGGGAGTCATGTGACCGTCAGCGACATGGATGTCGGAGGGTCCGATGTAGCCTTGTGTTTCTTTCATGTCGGCGTTGTTGCAGGCAAAGGCGATGCAAAGCGAGGCCGCCATTATTGCCAAGTGTTTGATTTTCATTTTATATATGTGTTTATTGCTTTTTGTAATTCGTTGATTACCCGTTCGCGTACATCAGGCGGAGAGAGCACCTCGATGCGGTCGCCGCGCTTGCACAGTTCCATGAACAGATTGTCGTCCGGAATGAGGCGGAAGGCGAATATCACGCGCCCGTCCTCCTCGCCGACCTCCGTCTGGCTACGGTGGAGCGGCAAGTCGCGCAGAAAGTTGGCCTCGCGCGGGGTCGCTGCCACCCGTATCACCACAGGCTTCTTGTCTTCCGCAGGGAAATAAATGCCGAAGCTGTCGGCGAACACCTCATCCACATCGAAGCCCCCGGGCATCTCAAAAGAACTCTCCAGCTGCGTCAGGGCCATGATGCGGTCCAGCGCATACACTCTCATACGTCCTTCATCAGGCCGGAACCCGATGACATACCAGCGTTTAGCGTATTCTTTGACAGCATAGGGCCTGATAAGCCTCTCGTCCACGCCGCCGCCGTAGGGCCGGTACGTTATATGCAGCTCGCGGTTTGCCTCCATCGCCATCATGATGGTAGTGAGGAACTTCTGCCCGGACGGGATGTTCTCGACACTCACGCGGCCGCGAAGCTTCTCCCTGCTCATCGTAAGCAAGTTATTGACCGTAAATGAATTGACCATCCATCCGGTCACCTTGTCCGAATCCAGCGCATCCTCAGGAGACTCTACATAATATGTATTGGTGCTTCTGTCGCACTTGATCACAATGCCGAACACATCGGCCACGGCATCTCGGTGATTGTTGAATGTACGTCGCGGGTACGGCGTGCCATAGCGGGACTCCCATTTGTCCTGCAGACGCTCCAGGGTCAGCCCACGCTCACCCACATCAATAAAAGTCTGGATCAACCAGAGATATTTGTCAATCAACTCAGCTACCATGTCTCAATGCCTCCAGAATGGAAAGCCTCGTGCCATGGACCTCAGCCGCTCCGGTAGCTTCCAACAGCTCCGCTACATTATCTCCCGACACTCCGCAACCAGGCATAATGATCGTCTTCTGCGTCACCTCCTCCCCTTCCATCAAGGCATCCATAAAATGCCTTTCAGCCACCCGGACCATCTCTCCAATCACCTCTCGTCCCTCGAACGCAGTCGCCGCGCCGCCCGAAGTCAGCACCCTCTCCACGCCCAGTTCCAACACATCATCCAGTGCCTCCAACGTATCCGCAGCTTCATCAACCGCCCTATGAAATGTCACGCTAAGCCCCAATCCATGAGCCAGTTCTACCAATCGTGAACTAATCTTCACATCCACGTCACCGTCAGCAGTCAACGCCCCCACAACAACACCATCCACCCCTGCTCCGGCACAAAATCTGATATCGTCCTCCATCAACGCCACCTCCTCCGGAGAATACACAAAATCGCCTAATGGTGAGTATTATGTGTATGAACAACTAAGTGATTCTGATACATGTATGCCGCACAAATGCCCTCAGTGTGAGGTCGCTTATAAAGTAAAAGATAAGAATAGCTTCACTCCTGTACGCCGTCATTCTGCTGGTCTACAAAAGATTAATCAAATATTGGCAGACTCGCTAATTAGGAGCATGAAGAATGAGAACGAAAGCAATACTAAAGTAGTCTTGTTTTCTGATAGTCGTCAGTCTGCAGCAAAATTATCTGCCGGTATCGAGCTTGACCACTTTAGAGACGTATTGCGTTGGGCAATTCTTAATGCTTTAAAAGGAGACAACAGTGCTGTTACATTCTTGAAAAGCATCCGAG
>JAFZPY010000119.1 GCA_017552475.1 Bacteroidales bacterium
ATCTTGAGTTATAACTCCGTATACTTTTCAACACATCATTATCTCTCCAAGACGATGGGGGAAACTTCTATTGTCTTCTGAAAGTATGCCATGTCGACTTTTCATGTACGCAGGGAAGAGTAATTCTATGCTATCCCAGATCACAGCCGGGAATGGTTAGGAGATCATTCTTTTGTGATGTAAAATACCCTGTCCCGCAAGGGTATGCGGGACAGGGTACTAAACAGGTCAATGCACTGCGTGCGCTGCTATCTATTTATTCCGAACAAGCCGAACACTATGAGCGTAGCATCGGTTAACAGTATAACCCGTCTGTAGACTAGAAGGGGCAACATAGAGGCCAATAGCACCATACGGTAAATTCCCCGACGCCGGATCAGAAGTCCAGTAGTAACAAATATTGTCTGTGCGGACACTCGTACCATAGCGATGGCTAGCACCCACAAGGAACACGCAACCAGCCTTCTGAAGCGAAATAAACTCCTGCTCAGTTATGAATACCGCAGTCGATATATCATTGGTGTTTTGTGTGTATGAAACGTTGATATTCCCCGCCGTGAACTTACTTAAGATTGCACTCGACGGTTCTTTGCCAGGCACCCAATTATCGGGGAAGATAAGTAATCCATATGTACTTTCGTCAACCACCCTGCACTTGACATATCTGGCATCCGGAACTCCGTTGACCGTGACCGAAGACCGCTCATTGAGAAGATGGTTATTCTCGCTCGACGATAGTGTACGCCACGTATTTGCAGGGTCCGTAAATTCTCCATTATATATTTCATTTTCTCCCCAATCACGGAATCCGCCAGTATATTGAGAACCAGTACCTGCACAAATTCCAAATGGCGCTGTTCCTGTACAAGACCAAGAGAAATAATCAATCCATCCAGCAACACTGCCCATAGTTCCATTTGCACCGCCAGTTCTCAATGCGTCATACTGTTGATCCGCAAACCTCCATGTAACTCCATTTTCCGGAGTAGGAGTGAAGGAAGTATTGATATGACACTGAAGGTTCCCCTTGGAGAAGTATATCTGAGTACCACCGTTATTTACAGTAAAAAGACCAGGGACAGCTCCCCTGGGAGCGGAATAGTCGGGATCCACATCCACCTCAAGCTCATCACCCGTTTCCCAGTTGGCGACGCTGGCGGTGTAATCGATGGGAGAGCCGAGGATATATTGGTCGTTGGGGAATTCGGAGGAGACGGTCTGGGCATAGTTACGGGAGGAGAGGACGCTGGCCTGGTCGGCGGAGGAGCCGTTGAACAGGGACTGGCCGGAACGGGCGACGCCGACGCCGGTGTTGAAGTTCAGGGTCACGGTGTAGGACTTGCCGGCCTCGAAGGTGGAGGCGGGAATGTATACACGGGCCACGGCGAACTTATTGGCGGCGGAGGACGGTGGATAGACCTGTACGTTTGTGCCGGAGGTCTTGATATTGACCAGCAGATCGATGTAGTGGTCGGTGATGTCGGGCGAGTTGCCGGAGGCGGCGGTGGTCAGGGTCACGCTCTGAGGGATGACGTAGAAGTAGTTGCCTCCCATGATGTTCTGGGCCGTGGAGGTCAGGGTGGTACCACTGAGGGACTCGCTGCTGATGTCCAGGTGGCCGTACTGCAGAGGGGTGCTGAGGGAGCCCCAGCAGGAGTGGAGGTTGTTCACGTTGCCGTAGTTGGCACTGACGAGACCTTCCCATGCGGCGTCAGATGCAGCGTTGGCGCTGTTGTACTGGGGGAAGGTGAATGTTCCCACGGACTTGAAACCGCCGAGCTGCACGCCGGCCACCTGGACGGTGAAGCCAGGGAGGGTCTGCTGAGCCTGGACGGTGATCTTTGCCAGGGCGTGGTGGAAGTTCAACTGCACGGCACTGCCGTTGTCATCGCGCTGCTGGGCCTCGAGGGCGACCATCAGTTCGTCAGGGTCGTCGAGGGCACGGCGGGACACGGTGAAGTCCGGGATGTAAGGTGAGAGAACCGGAGTGCCGCTGTTGTCGACGACGAGGCTGCGGTTGGCAGCATAGAAGCCGAGTTTGTAGACAGGCCAGTAGTAGGTGCTGGCTCCGGCATCAGACGTAGATGAGGAGATGTTGTCGTAGGCAATGGTATTGTTGGTGAAATAGTATCCTGCATCGTTGAGTTTGATGGCGGATACATAGAGATCACCCATATTGCCCAGACTGGCATTGGAGACTTCGCCGGATCTGGTGGCCCGGTTATCGAAGGCACGGTAGGTGATGAGGTCCCGGTTCTGATCACGGGAGATGACGGTTTCCTTGGAACATGATGCCAATAGGGCGATGGCACTGATGGCAAGGGCCAGATGGATAGTTGTTTTCATAGCATTATTACACACACTTGTGGTTAAAATTCTTCCTTGCGCACAAATATAATATATTTTACCGTTCAGCCAAATATTTTTGGAAGAATTTTAATATTCGTAAAATATTTTATTATTTAACCGTGCTTGAGATTCTCGGAGCAAGCTCCAAGAATGACGCGGGAGGCGTTACTCGTCATTCTTGACCGTCCGCTATGCGCGTCATTCTTGACCCGAAGGGTCGAGAATCTCGGATACGACTATCAAAAACCACAGAGAACAGTACAAAAAGAGCTGGAGCACAGGCTTCAGCTCTTTTGTACGCCCGCACGGAGTCGAACCGTGATCGTCAGAACCGGAATCTGAAATTCTATCCATTTAACTACGGGCGCGGATTTTGCGAGGACAAAAGTAACGATAATTTTCCATAAATCGAAAAGATTGATTACTTTTGTATGTTATATTTATAAACGTGTATTGACACATTGAACCTTCAGCCATTATGACAAAAGCATACGTATTCCCAGGACAGGGAGCCCAGTTCCCAGGAATGGGCAAGCCCCTCTATGAGTCTGATGCCAAGGCAAAAGAACTCTTCGAGAAGGCCAATGAGATTCTCGGTTTCAGAATCACCGACATCATGTTTGACGGCACCGCCGAAGACCTCAAGGCGACCAGGGTCACACAGCCTGCGATATTCATCCACAGCACGGTCCTCGCGCTCTGCCACCCTGCAGTAGCGGCAAAGGGCCAGCCCGACATGGTAGCCGGACACTCACTCGGTGAATTCTCCGCACTTGCAGCAGCCGGAGCCATGACATTCGAAGACGCGCTCCGTCTCGTGTATGTCCGTGCCACCGAGATGCAGAAATGCTGCGAAAAGATCCCCGGCACAATGGCCGCAATCATCGGACTTCCCGATGAAGACGTCGACACCATATGCCAGGGCTGCGGCGGACTCGTAATCCCCGCCAACTACAACTGCGACGGCCAGATCGTCATTTCCGGCGAAGCCTCATCAGTTGCCGAAGCATGCGAAAAAGCCAAAGCCGCAGGTGCAAAGAGGGCACTCCCCCTCGCCGTGAGCGGAGCCTTCCACTCACCTCTCATGGAACCCGCCAGAGTCGAACTCGGCAAAGCCATCGAAGCCACCGAGATCCTCAAGCCCGTATGCCCGATATACCAGAACGTGACCGCAAAGGCCGAGACCGATCCCGCCACCATCAAGAAAAACCTTCTCGCCCAGCTCACCTCACCCGTGAGATGGACCCAGTCCGTAAAGAACATGCTTGCTGACGGAGCTGACTACTTCCTTGAGCTCGGACCCGGCAACGTCCTCCAGGGACTCGTCAAGAGAATCTCCGGCGGAGACGTCACCATCGAAGGACTATCAGAATAAAACTATCAATCATACTTTTAACTATGGCAAAAGAAAAGAAATTCATCACATGTGATGGAAACTATGCCGCATCCAACATCGCATACCTCTTCAGCGAGCATGCGGCAATCTACCCCATCACTCCTTCATCGACCATGGCCGAAAACATCGATGAGTGGGCTGCACACGGCAAAAAGAACCTTTGGGGCGAGACCGTAAAGGTGACCGAGATGCAGAGTGAAGCCGGTGCTGCCGGAGCCGTACACGGTTCCCTCCAGGCAGGTGCCCTCACATCCACATTCACCGCATCACAGGGCCTTCTCCTGATGATCCCCAATATGTACAAGATCGCCGGCGAAATGCTCCCGACCGTATTCCACGTGTCAGCCCGCGCCCTCGCGTCACACGCACTTTCAATCTTCGGTGACCACCAGGACGTAATGGCTTGCCGACAGACAGGCTTCGCCATGCTCGCATCCGGCTCTGTACAGGAAGCCCAGGACCTTGCTGCAGTGGCACATCTTTCCACCATCAAGTCCAGCATCCCTTTCATCCACTTCTTCGACGGATTCCGTACATCACACGAAATACAGAAGATCGAAGCCATCGATGAGGAAGACCTCCGCAAGATGGTTTCATCCAAATCCCTCGCAAGATTCCGCGAGAAAGCCCTCAATCCCGACTCCCCCGTCACCCGCGGCACAGCCCAGAACGGCGACGTTTACTTCCAGGCAGTCGAGACTCGCAACCAGTACTATGATGCAGTACCCGATATCGTAGCACGCTACATGGGCGAGATCAGCGAGGCCACGGGCCGCAGCTACCGTCCTTTCGAGTACTACGGACCCGAAGATGCCGAGAGCATCATCGTAGCCATGGGTTCAGTCACCGAGACTGTCAAGGAGACCATCGACTACCTCGCAAAGCGCGGCCGCAAGAAATACGGTCTCATCACCGTACACCTCTACCGTCCTTTTTCCGAGAAATACTTCCTCAAAGTCCTTCCCAAGAGCGTCAGGAAGATTGCAGTCCTCGACCGCACCAAAGAGCCAGGAGCCCTCGGCGAGCCTCTCTACCAGGATGTCAAGACCCTTTTCCAGGGCCGCGACAACATGCTGATCATCGGCGGCCGCTATGGTCTCTCCTCAAAGGACACCACACCCGCACAGATCGTTGCCGTATATGACAACCTTGACCTCAAGGAGCCCAAGAACGGATTCACAATCGGTATCGTCGATGACGTGACCTTCAAGTCACTCCCCATCAAGAGCGAAATCTCAATCGTGAAGCCCGGCACCACAGAGTGCAAATTCTTCGGTCTCGGTTCTGACGGTACCGTAGGTGCCAACAAGAACACCATCAAGATCATCGGTAGCCACACACCCAAATACTGCCAGGGCTACTTCGACTACGATTCCAAGAAATCAGGCGGTTACACCTGCTCACACCTCCGTTTCGGCGACGTGCCCATCAAGGCTCCCTACCTTGTCAACACTCCCGACTTCGTCGCATGCCACGTTCCTTCTTATCTCAAGAAATACGACGTGCTCCGCGGCATCAAGGACGGCGGTACACTCCTCCTCAACTCCCTCTGGGACGAAGAAGAGACACTCAAGCAGATCCCTGACAATGTCAAAGCCACCATCGGCCGCAAACATATCAAGCTCTACATCATCAACGCCACCAAGATTGCCGCTGAAATCGGCCTTGGCGGACGCACCAACACCATTCTCCAGAGCGCATTCTTCAAAATCTCCGGTATCATCCCCTACGAGGATGCTGTAAAATACATGAAGGATGCCATCGTCAAGAGCTACGGCAAGAAAGGTGAAAACGTAGTCAACATGAACTACGCAGCCGTTGACCGCGGCGGTGAGTACACTGAAGTCAAAGTTCCCGCCGAGTGGGCCAATCTCACAGCCAAGTTCGAGGTTCCCGGCAAAGGCCGTCTTGCACCCGAGTTCGTCAAGGAAATCGCTGACGTTGTCAACTCACAGGCCGGTGACACTCTCCCTGTAAGCAGCTTCATGCCCTACGCTGACGGTACCATGCCTGCAGGCACGGCCGCATTCGAGAAGCGCGGCATCGCCGTCAACGTTCCCGTATGGGACGCCGAGGCATGTATCCAGTGCAACACCTGCGCATTCGTCTGCCCTCACGCCGTCATCCGTCCCTTCCTCCTCACCGAAGAAGAGGCCGCAGAGGCGCCCAAGGGTCTCAAGACAGCACAGGGCAAGGCTGTTCTCAAGGAATACAAATTCGCCCTCTCCATCTCCGTTGACGACTGCACCGGCTGCGGCAACTGCGTAGACGTCTGCCCCGCCAAGCCCGAGAAGGCCCTCAAGATGGCATCCTACCTCGACAACAAAGCCGAACAGGCCAACTTCGAGTACCTCAACACCAAGGTCGGTTACAAGGCTGACGCAGTCAACAAGACAGCCAACATCAAGAACTCCCAGTTCGCACAGCCCCTCTTCGAGTTCTCCGGTGCCTGCGCAGGCTGCGGTGAGACTCCCAACATCAAGACCATCACCCAGCTTTTCGGTGACCACATGATGATTGCCAATGCTACCGGCTGCTCATCCATCTACGGTGCATCATTCCCCGCTTCACCTTACTGCAAGGACAACCGCGGCCACGGTCCTTCATGGGCCAACTCCCTCTTCGAGGACGCCGCTGAGTTCGGCCTCGGCATGAAGCTCGGTTCCGACCGTGCCCGCGAGACTGTAGCCAACCTCATGACTGAGATCGTCGCATGCGACAAGCCCTCAGCAGCAGCCAAAGAGCTCTGCACCAAGTGGCTTGACAACCGCAATGACGCTGCAATCACCCGTGAGGTAGCTGACAAGCTCATCCCCGAGATTGAGAAGACCGACTGCGAATTCTGCAAGAAGCTCGTCGAATACAAACACTTCATTCCTTCACGCAGCCAGTGGATCTTCGGCGGTGACGGTTGGGCCTACGATATCGGCTACGGCGGACTTGATCACGTACTCGCTTCCGGTGAGAATGTCAACGTCCTCGTACTCGACACCGAGGTGTACTCCAACACCGGTGGCCAGTCATCCAAGTCAACTCCTGTCGGAGCTATTGCCAAGTTCGCCGCTTCCGGCAAGAAGATCCGCAAGAAAGACCTCGGAATGATGGCAATGAGCTACGGCTATGTATATGTAGCACAGGTAGCCATGGGTGCAAGCCCCGCTCAGTACTTCAACGCCATCAAGGAAGCTGAAGCATACGACGGACCTTCACTCGTGATCGCATACTCACCTTGTATCAACCACGGTCTCAAGGCCGGCATGGGTCTCAGCCAGAAAGAGGAGAAACTCGCAGTAGACTGCGGTTACTGGCACCTCTTCCGCTACAACCCCGCCCTCGAAGGCACCGACCAGAACCCGTTCTCTCTCGATTCCCGCGAGCCTGACTGGACTAAGTTCCAGGACTTCCTCAAAGGCGAGGTGCGTTTCGCCTCCCTCTACAAGATGTTCCCTGACAAGGCTCAGGAGCTTCTTGAGAAGACCGAAGAGTTTGCCAAGATCCGTCTCAATACCTATAAGAGACTGGCCGGCAAATAATTCACGGCTCTTAAAATGAGAATAATTACAATTATGCTTAGCGCCTGCATCCTGAGCGGATGCGGGCGCTCTGTTGACATACTGGTGGTTGGCGGAGGAGCCGGAGGCACCTGCGCAGGCATCGAGGCCGCCCGTGACGGCGCCAAAGTCCTCATTGTAGAGGAGACTCCGTGGCTTGGCGGCATGCTCACCAGCGCTGGCGTAAGTGCAATTGACGGAAATTACCGCCTCAGAGGCGGGCTTTTCGGAGAATTCACTGACTCGCTGGCAAACCGCTACGGAAGCTATGCCGCCCTTCAGAGCGGCTGGGTCTCCAATATCCTATTCAATCCGCGAGCAGGGGCCGATGTACTGTACAACATGGCACGAAATGCCGGAGTGGAAATCCTCTTCAGGACAAGGGCGACAGCTTTCCGCAAGACAAACCGCGGATGGACAGTCACCCTGTCTGACGGCACGCGTGTCCGAACGCGAATCCTAATTGACGGCACCGAATTGGGAGACATTGCCGAAACTGTGGGAGCAGAAGAACTCCGCGACCGTATTTCGGCACAGGACCTCACTTACGTAGCCATTGTCAAGGACTACGGTCACCCCGTTCCTATGGAAGAGCCTGAAGGGTACGACAGGGAAATATATGTCAACTGCTGCGACAACCCACTGGCCAGCAACGATAACGGCTTCAACCCCATGGGCCAGAAACTCTGGAGCCCGGACATGATGCTTTCATACGGCAGGCTGCCTGACGGATACTACATGATCAACTGGCCAGTCTGTGCCAACGACTACTTCGCGGAATACCTTGACATGTCACCGGAAGAACGCAGCGAAGTCATCCGCAAATCCAAATTGCGTACGCTTGGCTTCCTCTACTTCCTGCAGAAAGAACTGGGATATGTCAATCTGGGCATAGCCGATGACGTCTTCCCCACTGATGACGGCCTGCCATTCTTCCCTTATTACAGGGAAGCGCGACGTATCGCCGGCGTGGATACCATGACCATTGATGCCGCCAGGCTCCCCTATGAATCCGACTTGTACACCCGTGCAGTCGCAGTAGGAGACTATCCCGTGGACCACCACCATATGCAGAACCCAAGGCGTGAAGAGCTGAGTCACCTGTGGTACGGGAAAATCCCCTCCTTCAGCGTTCCACTCGGAGTCGTCATTCCCATACAGACAGAGGATTTCCTCGTGGCGGATAAAGCCATTTCCGTAAGCTGGGAGATGAATGGCAGCACGCGGCTTCAGCCTGTCGTGATGGGACTGGGACAAGCCGCCGGGGCACTGGCAGCCCTTGCGGTTAAAGGACACTGCCATCCTCGCGAAATTCCCACTGCAAAAGTGCAATCCCTGCTGCTGGATCACGGCTGTTATCTGCTCCCTTTCCTGGACCTGAAGCCCGTTGAAGAAGGATTCAGGGAACTACAGGAAAAAGGCATTCGCGGAGAGGTCCGCGGCAAGAGCCGCTGCGTTGACTGGTCCAACGAGACCTGGGTAAACCTCCCGGAATGAAACAATTAAAATGAACCCCGAAAGCTTGAACAAAACTTTCGGGGTTCATCATTAAAACACAATTTCGTACTTCCGATAGGTGGAGGCAGAGGCATCCACCATGTATGCCACCAGCGAATCTCCTTCTTCTACGACAGTGATATCTGTATTACTGCCATATTGCCAGCCACCCTCCGTAGCGTAATATTGCTGATTGATCATAAGGACCGGATCCGCGGGGTCATCGATATTCAATACCCATAAGCTGCAGGGATTCAGTCCCCAGTCAGAATAGGCGGTGTAGTTCATACCAAGGACCGCCAGATACCTGTGCCCGTCGGATTCAAACACGTCACCGGCATTTATCGCGCCTTCCCAGGTATATCCGGTCGTAAAGACCACATTCCAGGAAGTCTCATCGCCAGCCTTGGCTGTGTAATGGAGATTATAGTCTCCCAGGTACCCGGCAAAGAAGAAACCGTCTCCCAGGCTCTTTCCGGCACCGATAGACACGCCATGGAACGAGTCCCAGAGGTCGCCGCCGATGGAGGCGCAAGATGAATAAGCAGTGGGGGTATCTGTAGTGACACCATCCTTGATTTCCCAGGCAACGACATAAGTGCCGCCGCCACCGCATCCTGAGGTCATCATCAGCAGGCCGTCATCCTTGGCATTACCCGTCACCCTGGCATTATCCAATCCGTAGCCATAGAATCCGTCGGTGTATGTAAGAATCGGAGTCCCGTAGCTTCCTGCAAGGAAATCAGCCTGCGACATGACGTAGACTTTCAGTGGAATCTGCGTCACACCGTCTTCCATCGGGTAATTACCTCCAGTAGTCACTATCACATGTCCGGCATCGTCATTGGTGATGCCTGTTACATCCTCAACCGATAACGCCAGCACGGAGGCCTCCGTACCGTCCGCCTTCTTGATCAGATGAAATCCGGGCGTATCTGACTTGGGGGAATAAAGTACAACATAATCACCGGCTACGGCCTGTGACACGCGAGTACCATGAGGAGAGATACCCACGAAGAAATCCTTCCTCCAGAGTTCATCAGCACGGGCATTGCCCTTCTGATCCACCTTTATCATTGCGCCGTAGTCACTGTAGTCAACTGTCTCTTTGGTGCAGCCCATATAGATATAATCGCTGCGGGCAGCTCCGCTATTGGCATCAACCGTGACTGAAACCGTTCCGCCTGTCTGTTCTACATGAATCCAGTCGGCATCGGGGGCTGTCGCCTCGTAATTCATATTGGTGGTGATGGTAAAAGAATAGGTAAGGCCTTCCTTGGGAGCAGAAAGAGTTCCCCACGCGCCCACACCTTGTTCATCAGACACCTCGAAAGCAGGCTCAAAAGCACCTTGCGTGAGCGTAAACACCTCCTGGAGTCCCTCTCCGCTGACTGTGACATGGCCAATGCGGGATTCACGTCCGGGATTCAGGGCAAAGCTGACGGGAATGCTTTCTGCAGTAAGCGCCCTTGTCTCCGTGATACTTAGCCAGTCGGCATCTGAAGCGGCAGAGACAGACACGTTGGCCTTTACAGGAATGGAATACTCACCTGCCTCATAGGAAACTGATTTGGATGTTTCTTCCAGAATTATTCCATCCAGCTGGCTCTGAGTGAGTTTAACCGTCTTCACGAGCGTCCCGGCAGTGATGGTAATCGTCGCCTCGCGGGAAGAATAGTCTTCATTGGGCAATACCGCAAATTTCACGACGGTATTTCCACTGCCGCTAAGCCTGGAAGCCACTATCCATGGCTCGGATATTTCCATATGCCAGGGGCCGTCAGCCGTAATGGTCAGCTGCCTGACGCCGGGCGTATTGGCAATTGTAATCTCAATGGTGTCAACCTCCAGTTTGGATGCCGCATCGTCAGTCTTCGTGCAGGCGCAGAGCAGGACGCCGACAAACAAAAGGGAAGCAATTATTTTCTTCATACTATTGGTTATTTACAGTTTTCAAATATGCATCGATCCCCTCTTTGAATGAGGACCAGTAGTCGTACATCTTTATGTGACAAAGATCAAAGACGAACAGGCCGTCTGAATTTGCGATGCAGGTCTTCACGATTTCAGGCATCAGGCTTCCTTTTCCTCCCTGCTCGAAACCGGTGCCATTGCCGATATCAGGACCGGCGGCAAAGGGAACTGCCTTTGCAAGCCTGGCACCGCCCAGTTTGCAGAAACCCTCCATGGTCCATTCGGTGGAACCATGAATGCTGTCTGCTCCGGCATAAGCGCCAAGGAAGATAAATTCCAGATGGTCGGCGAAACCGCAGGCCTTGTACTCATTGGAGGCCCAGGGATACTCCGTCTTGCAGTTGTAAGACGGGCTCGCCCAGTTCACTCCGCTTTTATAGTAGCTCGAATACCAGGCTCCCACGTAAACGCCGAAACGGATATCGGGATTTACCTCGTGAGCTTTCTTCGAAGCCTTCTCCACCAGGTCGTGGATTGTCTTGACCCTGAAGGTGAGCCACTGGCGCTGCAGTGCAGACACCGAAGACCCGAGATCTTCCGTCCCCGGAGCAAAGACGGCCGACGGCCATGGGGTGACACTCTGACCGATATATCTTTCAAAAGCTGACCGGCTGGTCTCGGAAAAATCACTCATCAGCCCGCTGTCATCGTAGCGGCAACGGTCCAGGACAATGCCGTCCAAGTCCTCATAGGCAGCCAGTTCGGCCACAAGCGTAAGCACGAATTCCTGCACCCCGCCATGTGCCGGATTGAGGAAACGTGCTCCATAATCCGGATCATCCAGACAACTGACGAGACCCTCTTTACGGTTCTGTACCGTGCACCAGTCTTTCATCGAGTCGTCTGAGAATACCATCCCCTGCTGTCCCAGCCCGTAAGGGCACTGGTATCCGCCCACCATGGTATTGATGGAAGCGTTCACTTTCAATCCGGCGGCATGGCCTTCCTCAATGAAGGCCTGCAGGTAGTCGAAAGTGGCGGTTCTCTCTGCCCATACATAGTCGGAGCCTCTCCATTTGTCAATCCTTGTGAGCGCAGGGGCGACGGATGAGGTGAACAGGACGTCGCCGGTGGTAGGACGGACATCGACTATGATATCCGTAAACCCGGTCTCGGCTATTCTCTTGCAGTCTTCCCGGATTTTGTCCCGGTCGTTGCCATAATCATCAAAGTTGGCCGCGGCATCAATCCACACATAACGTGGTTTGGCAATGGTCTCCTCCGGATCGTCGCCCCCGTCATCGGGTTTGTTCCAGTCCGGATCCCATTTATAACCGCTGCCTCCCTTGGCGCAGGCAAGCACGGAAAATGCGAGAAGTGATATGAAAAACGTCTTTCTCATTTTGTCTTAAGCATTATGACGCTGCCGACAGCGCGCTGATGTCCGTCTGACTCCTTGATGGTGGACTTTCCGCCGACAAGCAGGCAGGAGGAACCGCCGCCATCGAGGTTTAGAGCTTCCCTGCAGCCAAGGCTCTTCATGACAGAAGCCACCTCCCCGGTCGTGAGTCCGGCAACGCCTTCAGTCATGCCACGCCCCTCGCAGACAAACAGAATCAGTCTGGATGAGGTGCAGCCTATGGCTGTTCTGGGATGCCTTGCTTCAGGCATCTTGTCATCAGAGCCATCACCATAGAAAAGCTCAGCTTTCCAGGAATTGACAACTTCCCCGCCATGAACCAGTACAGGACCGGCGCCGATGGCAGTAGTCGCCTCGAAAGTGGCGGCTGTTTCCGGGAAGCTGGCATCCGGCGCCTGGGCAGGGGCTTTGTCCCATGCATTGTCGGCCGGAATACCATATAGATAGTGCTGGCCGGATGAAGTGTAGTACGTCCACCCCGCGCTCAGTTTCCCTGCTTTCTCATAAAAGACGCCGCGGGTAGGATAATAATAGGTCACCCAATCCTGGGAAGCGTAATTGAGATTGACTCCGTACACTTTGCCGTTGCTCACGGCGACAGAGGCATTGTATCGTTTCCCTCCTTCGGAGAAGAAATACCCTCCGTTGACAAGGACAGGAGCGCTGGTCGTCTCATACACCTCGGAAGGAATCTTCAAGGTCTGGTCCGTTCCCTGTGTACTAGGGTCATCAATGCTCCATACATCCCAGGTAATCCTGGAAAGATCTGCAACCGCGATATAAGCGACAGTCTTCACTCCGTCAATGGCAGAAGGACTCTTGTACACCTGAATTCCCTCCGGGAGCGATGAATATGCGGAGGAAACATTGGTCCATCCCTTCTCAATAACTGCGGGGTTGGGATCGGTGGTCTGTTCTTCCCCCTGATTTTCGGGATCGGTCCAGGGCCACTCGGGAGTAGCGCTCTCCTTGGAAGAGCACGCTACCCCAAGCACGGCCAGGATATAGAATAATTGACGTAGTTTCATCGTTTGATGCAGTCTGCGCTATAGCCGCCCACAACCTGCGAGTTATGGTCGTAGTAATAGATATAAAGCATGAATCCGTCAGTGGAAGGAGCAATCAGGACATCGCCTGAGGCAAATCCGGTCGAGCCGCTCTGGAACCAGCTGATATTGGTATTTGACATAACCAGGGCTGACGTGGACTCGAAATCGCCGTTTACGGAGCCGGGATTGGTGATGTCATACATATACAGCCTGGGGCCCATTCCCCAATGCGGGAAGTGGCTGACCACAAGACCCGCCAGGTATTTGGCATTATTGAACTGTTTGGAGTCGAAGCAGTTGTAGTTCCAGCCCCAGCTGTTTCCGTCTGATGTGGATGCCGTAGCACCGGCGGTTCCGTCAGCCTTCACCCAGGTGAGGATATTGGGGTCATAACAAGCACCGAACCAGCCATCAGCGGGATTCAGGGAAGCGGCACAGATGCTGGCGACGTTCACCGGAGCACTGCCCCATACAAGACCTGAAGCCGAGCAGTCCACAAGTGTCCGTGAGGTCACGCTGCCTCCTTCCACCTTGAATACCCAGAACCTGCTGGAAGCAGTGGTGTTGTCTATTCCCTCCAGGGTGGCCACAATCTGCGCCTCGCTCTTGATGTCTCCCATCACGCGCACCTTGTAGCCCATAGGCACGTCGGTGGTATTGGTGAATGAGAAGTATTCGACAGGGGTGGCATCCACAGCTGCGGAAGTCCAGATAGTAAAGGTCTCACCGGGCCCGGCGTGCTCGCACAGCAGCAGGTTGCCTGCTTCATCCGAGGTGATGCCTGCCACATTGGCGGAGCCCACATTGAGGTTTCCGACCTTCACGCCTGTGAGTTTGTTCATGTAGACAGGAGCGCCGTCTCCGGTAGAAACCACGAGGTAATTACCGGTGGAAGCCAGGGAGATATAAGCCTTCTCCGAGTATGCAGGCATACCGTTGTTCGATACGGGATCAAAGTTGAACAGTTGCTTGAGGGATGTACCGTTGAAACCATATTCTATCTTCTCGGGCACTTCCTTCACGACAGTATATTCTGCCTTGTCCGTACCGTTGGCTGCCGTGACCGTGAAGGTCACGCC
>JAFZPY010000120.1 GCA_017552475.1 Bacteroidales bacterium
CTTCTGCTGGGGATTGATGGAGGACAGGCGGATTTCTTCGCGTCCGGGGCGTGTGGTGTAGTAGATGTCCATCGGGTCTGCGTAGTTGCCTTTGCGGTATATGAAGGTGTCGCGGTCACGAGCCTTGGCGAAACCCGTGTAACTGTTGGGACCTATGGCTATATGGCTGAGGGCTGAGGGTTTGGCGAGGTTGAGTGAGGCGAGGCCGTTTTCTTTGGTGGAGTTGTCGAAGATGCTGAGATAGATGGTGGAGTTGGGGGTGAGGCCAATGGTCTCTTCGTCGCGGGTCTGGAGATAGCGGTATGTAAGGCCCTTTGCACGGCCCTGGGTGAGGCAGGATGCATGGATGGAGGGGAGGTCGATGCGCCAGATGTCATAGCGGTCGTAGAGGAGGACGAAACTGTCATCAGCGGCCCAGTCTGCGATACCGTAGGGTGTGGAGAGCATGGGGCGGTCGTTGTCTTCGTCCCAGAAGTTGACCGGGAGGGTTGAAGTGATGTTGGAGGTGGATTTGGTATTTGTGTTGAAAATTAGCCAGTTGCGTTGTTTTAAATCAAAATAGAGGATATAGCTCCCGAGCGGGGATGGGGTGACGTTTTCATAGCGGCCTTCGGCTATTTTTGTTCTGGAGCCATCGCTGATGTTGACCACGGAGAGGGTGCTGACGGGCTGGCTGTCCCATTGGGTGGAGACGATGCTGGCGGTGAGGTCTTCGGACAGGAGCCAGGAGGCATCACCGCGGTTGACGTTGTAGAGCCTGTCGTAGCGGGAGGTGGTCATGGGGATGAGTCTGTTGCCGTCTACGACTGCTTTGAGAGTGCGGGTGAGGTCGCGTTTGAGATTGATCTTGGTCATCGGGGGCAGTTCGGGGGAGTCCCAGTTCCAGATATCGAGGCCGGCGGTCTCGAAGGGTACGAGGGATGTGTCTTTGGGAGCGATGAATTCCTGGATGCCGGAGAAGAGCCGTGTGCCGTCGTGGCTGTAGGACAGGCGGCTGTTCTCGGTGATGCCGTAGCCGGCGGGGAATCCCTCGCGGGAGTCGGGGGAGACAACGAGCCGGGGTTCATTGGCACCGAGGGTGATTTCCCAGATGCTGCAGTGTTTACTGCCGTCGAGGGTGTCGGAGGCCTGGAGGAATGCGGCTTTGGTACCGTTTTGGTCGAAGACGGGGAGTGAATGGTAGGCGGAGGTGTCGGGTAGCATGGTGGTGGTGCTTGTGGTGACATCAAAATAGCCTACCTGGGTGCTGTGTTTGCCTTTTTTCTCGATGAATGCGAGAGTGCGGCCGCTGCGGTCGAATGTGAAGGTGTCTATGTGACGGAGGGTGTCGGTTTTGCCTGTTTTGATGTGGTAGACCAGGACAGGAGCACCGTTGTCCTTCTTTTTGCGCTCTTTTTTCGGGATGAGGGATGTGTCGGCGGAACTGAAAGCAATGGCTTCGGCTCCGAGCCTGGCGGTCTTTACCGTTTTGACGTGAGGGAATTTGGTGACGCCGCCTGTCTTGAGGTCAATGATGGCGACTGTGTCACGGGGCATGTCATCGGCTTTTTTCTTTTTGATTTTGGCCTGGCGGGTGTCTGCGAAGAAGGGCCGGATGTTGCAGATCAGTGTGCCGCCGTCTTCCAGGATGACAGGGGAGGCGCCGCGTGGTATGTTGAGTTCACGACCTTTCTTGCCAAGGGTCTTGATGTAGAGGGTGGCATCGCCTTCCTGTGGAGCGACGATCCATGTGATGACGTCGCCCGAGGGGGAGACTTGCATCGTGGTGACGGTCTCCCAGGCGTCGTAGACTGTGTGATCGAGGGGTTTCTTCTGAGAGAAGGATAAGGTGCTGATTGTCAGTGTGATGGATAGGGAAAGAAGGCGGTGTAACATGTGTGTTATGGGGTTTAACTTTATTGTTTTAAATTCTGTTTAGTAGCTTGTTATGTGTTTCGTTTCTGAGATTCTCGGGCAGAGCCCAAGAATGACGGGGGAGGCGTTTGTGTTCGAAATTCTCGGCCTGTCGGCCAAGAATGACGAGGGAGGCGGAGACAAATTTATTCAAAAAAAATCATATCTTTGTAGGAACGACAAATAAAATTTTAGTATTATGAAAGATTTAAAAGGATCCAGGACAGAGGCCAATCTCCAGGCTGCTTTTGCAGGAGAATCCCAGGCCCATACAAAGTATCAGTATTACGCATCCAAGGCAAAGAAGGATGGATATGTGCAGATAGGCAATCTCTTTGAGGATACCGCCCGCAACGAGAAGGAGCACGCCAAGATTTGGTTCAAGCTTCTCCACGGAGGCGAAATACCCACCACTACAGCCAATCTTGCCGATGCGGCTGCTGGTGAGAACTACGAGTGGACGGATATGTATGCTGGTTTCGCCGCTGTAGCCCGCGAGGAAGGCTTCGATGAGATCGCCGCCCTTTTCGATAAGGTCGGAGCCATCGAAAAGACACATGAGGAGCGCTATAAGAAACTGCTCGCCAATATCGAAGGCGGACTTGTGTTCTCCCGTGACGAGGATACGATCTGGGAGTGCTCAAACTGCGGTCACATTGTGATCGGCAAGAAAGCACCGGAGCTATGCCCTGTGTGCAAGCATCCAAAGAGCTATTTTATGGTTCGCGCCGAGAACTATTGATGAAAAGCGCCCAGCCATCCAGCTGGGCGCTTATATTTATTCGGCATTCTGGAGCAGAGCTCAGGAATGACGTATAAGGAATAGCAGGTTAATCAATATGTAAGATACTGTGGAGGCAAGGATTATGAGGGACCAGTTGAAGTGTAGGAGGAGGACTGTGAGGGAAGCGATGACGACGATTGTGAGGAGGGAGGTCTGTTTCCATGTGCGGATGACGTCGCCGGTGTTTTTCTTGAATTTGAAGGAGAACATCGGAATCTCGCTGACCAGAAGAAGCCCAAGCCCGATGGCAAGGGCGGGGAGAAGGTAGTGTCCGGATGCCAGTGAGGCCAGAGCGCTGTCAGGGTGGATGGCGGTGTAGTAGGCCAGGGAGCCTGCGAGCAGGGCTGCCGTCGGAGTGGCGAGACCGATGAAATCGAGGCTCTGACGCTCGTCAAGATTGAATTTGGCGAGCCTGAGGGCGGACATTGCCGCAAGGAAAAGAGGAATGTAGCAAAGGATCTTGAGCCCGTCCTGATGGCCGGGAAGCATCGCTGAGTACATCATGACGGAAGGCAGGACTCCGAAGCTCACCATGTCGGCAAGGGAGTCAAGTTCTTTGCCAATAGGTGAGGAGACATGGAGAAGCCTGGCGACCATCCCGTCGAAAAAATCAAATACTATTGCAAGGCACATCAGCGGAAAAGCGATGTCCGTGCGGCCCTGAAGACAGAATATCACGCCGAGAACCCCGGAAATGAGATTCATCGACGTGATAGTGTTGGGTATGTGTCGTGCTATACGCATTTATTTGATGCCGAGTTTCTTGCGGAGATCCTTGGGAATGGCGTTCTTGTTGACGACGTAGTTGAGGGTCTTGGCTTTGAAGAAGTTTTCTGACATGTACCAGTAGCCTTCGTACTTGCTCTTGGTGCCCCAGGAGTTTTTGATGATGTAGTACTTGGTACCGTTCTGGTCCTTGGCGGAGCCTACGAGGTGCATGCCGTGGTCGTCAGTGGTGGATTTGTTGTCGTAGCCGGTCTGGCGGGACTCGGGTGTCACTTCCTCTTCTGTGAAGAGTTTGGCGGCAGTGGTGTCCTTCTGGGCGGGGTCGTTGCCTACCCAGCGTGCCTGGTCGGAGCCGGTGTTGGACTGGTTGTCGGCGATGAGGACGCCGAGACCGTCGCGGTTGAAGCCCTTTTCGCTGACGTCGCCGCCCCAGAGGACGGTGTATCCATTGTCAATGGCGTTGTCAACGATGGCGACGAAGTCGTCGAGGGGGATGTTGTATGAGGTGGAATTGCGCCAGTTGTCGGCAACTTCGATGATGGTGGGCTCGTAGTAGGGCTCGTGGGTGAATGAGCAGAAGCCTACATAGTCGCCCCAGTTGAGTCCGAGGGCGTCACGATAGGTCTCCGGTGTGTAGGTGGTGCCGTTGTCAGTGAATGTGGCGGGCACTTCACCGAGATATGCGTCAAGGATGCCGTCAAAACCATTGGCCCAGACCGGAGTGAGGGTCCTGTTGGGGTTCTTGACCACTGCGTCTACATAGCCTTTGAGCACGGCGTCAAGCTCGCCCTGGACGGGGAGTTCGGTGCCGTAGTTCATGCCGCTGTAGGCGCTCTGGGGTACGATACCGTATTTCTTGATGACTTCAAATACATCGCCGAAGTCGCTGCCGGCGGCGAAGTTCATGCAGCCGTCGCGACGCACGTAGCTCACTGCCCTGTCATGGTAGGCGTGACGCACTACGAACATTTCGGAGAGGTCGGGGTATTTGTTTTCGTCCTTGATGCCTCTGGCCTTTATCACCTCTGCCTCAATGAATGAGAGGGATGAGAAACACCAGCATGTGCCGGAACGGTTCTGGTTTTTCACAGAGGTGACGGGAAGACGCTTCACGTCTGTGAACTGGTAGCCGGGGTCTTTGACTTTGGCTGTCTGTGCCTCTGCGCGTACAGACATTGAGACTGCGGCCAGGGCGATGAATAGTGTCTTGATGTTCATAATAATTGTGAATAAGGACGACAAATTTATGTATTTTGTGGTAAATTTGCAACCGGCAGAACCATTTCAAAACAGCTTCGAATGTTCAGGCAGATTAACATATTGTATATACATGGTATGGGCGGAGGCGGCGACAGTCGCATCCCGTCTGTGCTGAATTGCCTGTTGAACGATTATGTCGACCCGGCGCGGCTGCACTTTTCCGTGCATGTGAGGACGTATGATTTTGATCCTGAGGTGGCCAGGGAGATGATTGCAGGCTGGGTAGAGGAGATACGGCCTCAGCTCGTGATAGGGGAGTCCCTGGGTGCCTGCCATGCCATTGCCATAAAAGGAGTGCCGCATATCCTGGTGTCGCCGTCGCTTGGAGGACCGGTGTGGCTGTACCGTGCTGGATGGCTGACGTTGATACCCGGAGGGCATGCATTGGCGGGCAGAATCTGGAGACCACGGGAGGGAGACCGGCAGAAGCTGGATTTTTCTTATGGCAAGCTTCGCAAGTATGGGGATTATCTGACGAGGGCGCTGGATAACAGCCCCCGCCGGGGGAGCCGGGATTATTTCCATGCATTCTTTGGAGAAAAAGACCACTACCGCAAAAGCGGAGTGGTCAGTGTGAGGCTGTGGCGCAGGTATTTTGGTGAGACGTACACAATGTATGGGGGGACTCATTTCATGGAGGAGGAGTTCATTGAGTCATTGTTGATTCCCAAGATACTGGAGGTCATCGGGTGAGGCCCGGGTAGGCTTCAAGACCGGCGCGGAGTACTTCCAGCGCCTTTTTTATTCTTGGCACTTCGAGGACATAGGCTATGCGGGCCTGGTTGACACCCTCGCCGGGAGTCTTGTAGAAGGACCTGGCTGGTGTGATCTGGACTGTGGCGCCGTCGTAGCGGAATGTTTCCAGCATCCAGCGGGCGAAGGATTCCGCGTCGTCGACGGGAAGGCTGGCGACTGTGTAGAATGCGCCTTCCGGGAGAGGTGAGAAGACCCCGGGGATGGCGTTGAGGCCTTCGACCATGGCGTCGCGGCGGGCGATGTATTCTTTTTTGACGGCGTCAAAGTAGGACTGGGGCGTGTCAAGTGCACCGATGGAGGCAATCTGGCCGAAAACGGGAGGACAGAGGCGCGCCTGGGCGTATTTCATGGCGGCGGCCATGACGTCCTTGTTGTGGGAGATGATGCAGCCGATGCGGGCGCCGCAGAGGTTGTAACGCTTTGAGACTGAGTCGACGAGGATGACGTTGTCGCTGAGCCCCGGGATGTTCATGGCGCTGAAGTGAGGCTCGTCGGTGTAGCAGAATTCGCGGTAGACCTCGTCGCTGATGAGGAAGAGGTCGTGGCGGCGGCAAATTTCTCCGAGGGCGAGTATTTCTTCGCGGGAGTAGAGGGTGCCGGTCGGGTTGCCGGGATTGGATATGAGGATGGCTTTGGTCCTCGGGGTGACGAGACTGTCAAATGCGTCGATGGAGGGTATTTTGAAGCCTTCTTCAATGTTGGTGTGGACGGCTTTGAGAGTGATGCCGTTCATGAAGGCAAAGGTGTTGTAGTTGGTGTAAAAAGGCTCTAAGACAATGACTTCATCACCGACATCGCAAGTGATTTTGAGGGAGAGGTCGACTGCTTCACTGCCGGCTACGGTGACGATGATTTCGGAAGGGGCGACGTCAATACCGATACCGCGGTAGTATTTTTCGGCGAGCCCGCGCCGGAGTTCGATGAGACCGGCGGAGTTGGAATAGGAGAGAAGGTCCAGCTTGTTGCCCCGCACGGCGTCAAGGGCGCATTGCGGAGATTTGATGTCGGGCTGGCCGATGTTGAGGTGGAACACTTCGACGCCCTGGGCTTTTGCGGCGTCTGCCAGAGGCACAAGTTTGCGGATAGCCGAGGCCGGCATGGCCTGCGACTTTGAGGAGATTTTTGCCATTGCTAAGTTTTTTCGTTTTATACCTCAAAGGTAGCAAATATTCTTTATCTTTGCATATTGTTTTTAACTTTAGAAAGCAGTTTTTAGAAACGGACATTAACAAATCACTATTCTATTAATCTATGGCAAAATTCAGAGAAAGGGCTCTTAACGAAGCGGCATCACACACGCCGGCCCGTTACTTCGTAGAGAAAGGTCCTGTTTCATCCTATTTCGGGGAGAACGTGTTCGACCTCGACAAGATGAAACGCTACATGTCCACCAAGGCCTACGAGGCTGTCGTGTCTGCTGTCCGCTACGGCTCCAGGCTTGACCGCAGCGTGGCTGACGAGATCGCCGACGGCATCCGTGCCTGGGCGGTGGAAAAGGGTTGTACCCACTACACTCATCTCTTCCAGCCCCTCACGGGCACTACGGCCGAGAAACACGAGGCATTCGTATCGGTCAAAAACGGCTATGCAGTAGAGCAGCTCAAAGGCAGCGCTCTCGTCCAGCAGGAGCCTGATGCATCCAGCTTCCCCAACGGCGGCCTCCGCAACACTTTCGAGGCCCGCGGCTACTCTGCATGGGATCCCACATCCCCGGTATTTATCCTTGACGGCACCCTCTGCGTCCCTTCCGTGTTCGTAGCATACACCGGCGAGGCTCTCGACATGAAAGTGCCCAACATCAAATCCATCCAGGCCCTCTCTCAGGCAGCTACACCGGTAGCACGCCTCTTTGATGACAATGTCCGCTCTGTCCGCGTCAATGTCGGACTTGAACAAGAATACTTCCTCGTGGACGAGGCTCTCTACAACGCCCGTCCCGACCTTGTCCTCTGCGGCCGCACCGTGATTGGTCATACCTCCGCAAAGGATCAGCAGCTCGAAGACCACTATTTCGGAGCAATCCCCGAGCGCGTCAGCGCCTTCATGAAGGACTTCGAGACCGAAGCCTACAAACTGGGCATCCAGCTCGAGACCCGTCACAACGAAGTGGCTCCCAACCAGTTTGAATGTGCCCCTCTCTTCTCCGACGTCACCACTGCAATTGACCAGAACATGCTTCTGATGATTGTCATGCAGAAAGTGGCCGAGAAGCACCACCTCAAGGTAATCTTCCACGAGAAGCCCTTCAACGGCGTCAACGGCAGCGGCAAGCACTGCAACTGGTCAATGCAGACCAATACCGGCATCAACCTCCTCTCACCCGGCAAGACCCCCATGAAGAACCTCAGGTTCCTCACATTCTTCTCCTGCGTGCTCAAAGCGGTATATGACCACAACTTCCTCCTGATGACCTCCGTGGCCTCACTTTCCAACTCCTTCCGTCTCGGCGGCAGCGAGGCACCGCCAGCAGTAATGTCCGTATTCTCAGGCTCTACCCTTGCTTCAGTGCTTGACTCCATCGTCTCACAGAAGGAAATGAACGACGATGCAGCCACTGCTGATTCAATAGGCATAGCCAAATCCATCCCCGAAATCATTCTTGACAACACCGACCGCAACCGCACGTCACCTTTCGCCTTCACCGGCAACAGGTTTGAGTTCCGCGCAGTCGGCTCATCAATGAACGCCGCCGCAGCTACATATGTTATCAACAGCGCCGTAGCCGAGGCTCTCACGACCTTCAAGGCCGAAGTGGACGCTCTCATGGCAGCCGGCGAAGAAAAGGACAAGGCAATAGTTGCAACCATCCGCAAGTTTGTCTCCGAATCCCGCAACATCATGTTTGAGGGCAACGGCTACAGCCGCGAGTGGGCCGAAGAAGCCGCACGCCGCGGTCTCAAGGCCATCACCAATGTCCCTGACGCATACGAAATCTACAAGGATCCCGCTACAATTGAACTCTTTACCAAACTCGGCGTCCTCACAGAAAGCGAGATCGAGGCGCGCTACGAGGTGCTTCAGGAGACATATGTCAAGAAGCTCCAGATCGAAGCCCGCGTCATCGGCGACATCTGCCTCAATCACGTGATTCCTGCTGCCGTCAGCTACCAGAACCTCCTCGTGCGCAATGTGCGTGACCTTAAGGAGGTCTATGGTGACGAATACAAGACGCTCTGCAAGAGCGAAAGCGAGACCATCCGCAAGATTTCCGGCTTCATCAATGCCCTGTCCGAGGATGTCGAGGCTCTTGTCGAGGCCAGGAAGAAAGCAAACAAGGAGCAGAACATGGCCGCCCGTGCCAAGATGTACTCCCACGAGGTGGCGCCTATCATGGACAAAGTCCGTTACAGCGCAGACCATCTGGAGATGCTTGTGGACGACGAGCTCTGGCCTCTGCCCAAATACAGGGAACTTCTATTCTTCTAGCATATCATGCATATCCTGAAAGGCCATATCATCATTCTGTCAGCATGCGCACTCGCGGTTTTCTCATGCAAGGAGAAGCCCGTGGTCGTGCGCGACACCATCCCATATGTCAAACAGGTAGCCGGCGATTCGCTCGGGACACGTCTTTTCGACCTCGTGGAGGATTTCGACGAGGCATGCGCTTCCGGAGCCATTGCTGTGGTGGGGGAGCCGGAGCAGGGCACGCTTCTGTCCAGGCTTCTCATGAGTTTCGACCGTTTTGACAATGTGGACGGGCACTGCGGTGGTGACGGCCTTCCGGATTTCTCCGGAGAGGAGATCGGCGTGTATCTGGATGAGTACAACGCTCCGTATGACAATATCATACGTTCCGGACGCACTGACTATCTCAGGGAGGTCGCTGTCAGGAGTTTCCTTGCAGCCCTGGATACAGCATGCCGGGTTTCTCCTTTTGATCCGGATAATTTGATTCGTAAAGCACCGGCAAAGGTCGTCATCCTGTCATCGACAGCGATGTCGGCCTACGGGCTTTTCGATATTGACACTCTCTGCCGTATGGCAGGCAGGAGCGTGCCCGTGATTTCTCCGGTGCACACCGCCGTCGGAAAAGTGCTTCCTGAAGACGGCTCCCCGATTAATATCGGTGTTTGGGCCGATTCTTCCGTGGCCGCCGCGAGGGTGTATGAAGAAGTCTTTGACGAGATATACAAGCCGTCCAAAGGCTTGAAGTCAACATTGGCCGTCATTACTCCCGACGACGGCGCCGATGTCGGCGACCGTTTCATGAGATTTCTTCAGATTTATAAGGAGACTTACCCGGACAAACAGCTCCAGGCTCTCCTGATTGATGATTTCGGGGTGAATATGACTGAACTTTCTGCCCGTCTTGAGGAGATACGCAAGGAGGATTCTTATGAGATGATGAATTACAGCAAGGTCCTAGCTCCGGATTTCCGTTTTGTCTATGTGATGGATGCCGTGGCGGAGAGATGTTTCCGTCTTATGAGAGAGAGAAGTCTCTTCACCCACCACGTGGCTTATCCCTCCATTCATTTCTATCAGACGGTGGATGACGGCCTGGAGGATGAGAATCCTTATACCGTCATTGATTTCAATAAGAGATATCTGTCGGACGACACAATCCAGTTTATCGAGAATGTACAGAATTAGCATTACACCTCAGGAGATAGATAAGATGGAGCTTGCCGCTTTCCCCGGGCGTATCAGCATAATTGATTCGCAGGGGCCGGCGATGGAAGCCGCTATCCGTTATCTCAGAAAGCAGAAAATCATAGGTTTTGATACCGAGTCAAGACCTTGTTTCTCTCCTGACCAGCCGCATTACGGAGTGTCGTTGTTGCAGCTTTCAGGGGCAGAAAAAGCGTTTTTGTTCAGAATCAAGTCTCTCGGTATGCAGCGTAAGCTGTGCAGCATTCTGTCAAATCCCTCCATTATCAAGGTAGGCGCTGCGGTGCAGGATGATATAAAGGGATTGCAGAAGTATGCGGCATTCACGCCGCAGTCGTTTGTGGATCTACAGAAGATTGTCTGGGAATACGGCATCAAGGACAAGAGCGTCAAGAAGATGGCTGCCATTATCCTGGGCTTCAAGATTTCCAAGACGCAGCAGCTGAGCAACTGGGAGGCGGATAATTTGTCCGAAGCCCAGCAGAAGTATGCCGCCACGGATGCATGGGTGTGCCGCGAGATGTACATTCATTTGATGCGCTCAGAGAAGCATCCTCTCACTCCCGAGCAGTTGCTCCCCAATCCTCCTCACAATACTACAGCATAGTTTATGGTTAAAGTTTATTTGAAGAAGGGGAGGGATGAGTCTCTCCGCCGTTTCCATCCGTGGGTGTTTTCAGGTGCCATAGGACAGGTGTCCGGTGAGCCTGCGGAAGGTGATGTCGTCGGTGTTTTTGCAGCTGACGGCTCTTTTCTGGCTTACGGACACTGGCAGATCGGTTCAATTGCCGTGAGGGTGCTTAGTTTTGATGAGGATGTGCAGCAGCCTGATTTCTGGGAAAAGATGATCGGCCGCGCATATCAGATGCGCGTTGCCGCCGGGCTGGCAGGTGCTGAGGATACGTGTTGTTACAGGCTTGTGCATGGCGAGGGTGACAATCTGCCCGGACTTATCATTGATATGTATGACGGTGTCGCAGTAATGCAGGCGCATAGCGTGGGCATGTTCAGGGCCAAGTCACAGATAACCGAGGCGTTGAAGAAAGTGTATGGTGACGCGCTGAAGGCTGTGTATGACAAGAGCTCGGGCACAGCACCTTTTAAAGCGGGACTTGAGCTGGTGGATGGATATGTATGGCGACGTGATGGTTTCAGCGATGATGAGCAGGTCGTGCTCGAGAACGGACTTAAGTTCCTGGTGAACTGGACCGAAGGGCAGAAGACCGGTTTCTTTTTGGACCAGCGTGAGAACAGGGCAGCCGTGGGAAGATTGGCCAAGGGACGTAATGTATTGAATTTGTTCTGCTATACTGGCGGCTTCTCTATCTATGCTTTAGGTAATGGGGCGACTCACGTTGATAGTGTCGATTCGTCTCGTAAGGCGATGGATATGGTGGAAAGGAATGTTGAGCTGAATGGTTTCGAGGCTTCGAGGCATACGGGTTATTGCACGGATGCCATTGATTTCCTGCGTGATGTGCCGGAAGGCAAATATGACCTGATGATTGTGGACCCTCCGGCGTTTGCAAAGCATCGCGGTGCATTGAAGAATGCGCTCAGGGCCTATCAGAGGCTTAATGCTGCGGCTATTTCAAAGGTCGCTCCCGGCGGATTCGTTTTTACTTTCAGTTGTTCGCAGGTGGTTGACAAAGAGGCGTTTGCGCTGGCTGTTTTCTCAGCCGCCGCGCAGACCGGACGCAGTGTCCGTATCCTCGACCGCCTCAATCAGCCGGCTGATCATGCAGTGAATATTTATCATCCGGAAGGGGAGTACTTGAAAGGGCTCCTGCTTTATGTAGAATAATGTATTATTGTGTGGTTTTAGTTTTGGTGGTATCAAAATAAACTGCTATATTTGCATTCCCAAACGGTGCCTTGGCCGAGCGGTTAGGCACAGGTCTGCAAAACCTGCTACAGCGGTTCGATTCCGCTAGGCACCTCTTCGAAAGCCCTTCGCATGTCGCGAGGGGTTTTTTATTTCAGTTCGATGGAATAGTAGGATGCGCCGTAGCCGGACCAGTAGCCGAGGCCGCCGGCGATGTTGGAGACGGGGTTGTCGTAGACAGGGAAGAAAGGAGAGCCTTCGGTGACGGTGACGTCGTCAAAACCTGTCCAGAACTGCCAGGATTGGGTATCCATCGTGCAGAATCTCACGTGGACTGTACTGCCTTTCTTGAAGAGGGCGTTGTGTGTCCTTTGCTCTATGCTGACCCCTTGGACTATGCTGATTTCCGCATCGTCAATAAGGCTGTTGCCGTCGATCGATCCGGGGAATGCGGGGCGGAAGGTTGTTTCTTTGCCTTCGATTTTTGTGAATATCTTGTAGTACTTGCCTTTGTGGGATTGGTTGGGGAGTCTGACGGCAATCGTGTACAGGCTGTCGGAGTCTTCTACGGGGTATGCTTTAAGTTCAGCGAGCGGCTCCGGCGGGGTGACTGTCGTCGTGGCTGTGGCGGTTCTGTTCTTTATTTCCACTTTAAGGTTGTAGGTTTTGCCGGCTTCGCCTTTTATCCAGGTGGTTGTGAAGATGTATGGAGGGAAGTAATTTTTATCAGGCATTCCAAGTAATACAACGGTCGTGTCTGAGTCGCTTATGCTGACCTTTGCCCATTTCATTATGTATTCCTGAAGGTCTTCCATGCTGCGGTATTCAGTGGATGGGGTGACTGAGCTGGTGACCATGACAATCGGGTGGCCTCCGTCTTCGATCCAGCCTTCTACGATCAGCTCGGGGTCTGCGAATTCCCAGTCTTTCTGCGCCGTGCAGGAGCAAATTGCGAGGAGGGTGAGTATGAGCAGTTTTCTTGTCATTGTCAGAATTTGTAAAACCATCCTATGCCGGGGAGCAGCTTGAATGCAAATGAGTATGGACGGTAGGCAAAGTGACCGTCGTTGTATTTGAATTTATAGCAGACTTCGTTGTTGCGTGCAAGCGCGTTATAGAGGGAGATGTTGATGCCGTGCGTGACGGAGTCTTTTCTGAAGTACCAGTTGAAATTGAGGTCAAGCCTGATGTAGGGCGCAAGCCTGGAACCGTTGTACCGGCCATATTTGCATATGACCTGGCTGGCTATGAGGTAGATGTTCTCCGGGGCGGTGAATGGTGTGCCGGAGGCCGCAATGATGTTGCTTCCAATGTCCCATTTTCCTGCGTTGTAGGTAGCTGTGGCGTCTATTTCGAAGATGCGTTCAAAGTCGGAGGGGTAGGTGCCTTTGCCCGGAGTATGCCGGATTGACCTTCCTATGGAGCCGCTCAGCCAGCCTGTGAGTTTGCCGGATTGTTTCTGGAGGATCAGATTGAGGCCGTAGTTCCAGCCATCGCCTTTGAGAAGCATGTCATTGAGGTCCTGACGGTCTCTGATGAAGTCCAGCATGTTGCCGCTGTATTCCATCTGGTGCTGCAGCTTCCGGACGTAAAGGCTGATGTCGAAGGTGTATTTCCCCTGCTGGAAGCTGTTGCCATATGAGAGCGATCCGAAAATTGACTTTTGCGGGGCACTGTATTTTCCTGCGAGGATGTCGAATTCTACAGGGAATCCGAGATTGGTGATACCGGTGTGGAAGATGTTCTGGCTGGCTGTTCCTGCTTCAAGCTCAATGTGGCCGGCATTGAGCATGTCGTATTTGGCGGAGAGGGTAGGGGTGAGATTCCAATAGGAGTCTTTTTCGGGGGAAAGGTACCAGGAGCCTCTGAGGCCGGTATGAAGAGTCCAGCGGTAAAGTAGTGGTTTGCTTGTCCAGGAGGCGTTCAATGCCAATTCGGATGCATGTTGTCTTTCGTGATCCTGGGTGAACTGCATGTATCCTGAGGAGGACTTGGAGTACTGGGGGAGTACGTCGTATATGGAGAAGCCGGCTCCGGCTTCAAACTCTCCGCGGAGAAATGAGATGCGGTAGCCGTAGTCGCGTGTGAATGCCGGGGAGTTGCCGGTGTTGTCGTTGTAGGTGACGTCAAGATTCATCTCCGTCGCCGACGCGTAGATTATCTGTTTTATCTGGTATAGTTCTGTCACGTGATCCCAATGAATGGCAGCCAGGCCGCTCCACCAGTCGAAGTCCATTTTCATTGGGTTGTCATTGAGCTCAACTTTCGCGGCGTCAGATGTATGAAATATGTCTGCGTATATCTTGTCCTGCGGAGTCGCCTCCATGATCCATGATATGTTGAAGTCCTGGAAACCGTATTCAAATGGTATCCTTTCGATCTTCATGTACGGTTTATAGATTTCATTCAGGAATGTTTTCCTCCCGGATATGGCTAATGCTGATTTTCGTCCATCGTAAAAACGTAAGGTGCCCTGGAATGCCATGGGGCTGAGTGACAGGTTGGCGTGTGTGCCTGCGGCGATGTTCCTAGCCGGAACCAGGTCAAGGTGGCCGCCCAGGTAGCCCTGCATAGGCGCCATCGTGCCGTAGTTCATCTCATTGTAGTGAGAAGGGTTGAATACGGAGAAGAGGCCGAGAAGGTGATTTACGCCGTGGAGGGGGGCATTGTCTATGCTTGTGATGTTGTGACCGTGGTCACAGCCCTGGATGTGGATGCCGGCGTCAATTTCACTGCCGGTCTGAACGCTTGGCAGTAGTTTGACAAAGCGCACCGGGTCTGCTGTTCCCATTATCGTGGGAAGCTTGGCCATGCCGGAGATGTTTATCTTGCCGGAGCCTGATTGCAGTAGAAGAGGAGAGGTGCGTCTCGATGCTGAGACGACGGTGCTGTCCAGTTTGAATAATGAAGAATCGGTCTGCGCCGAAATCCTTATCGGGATGAGTCCCGGGATCAGTAGCGCAGACCGTAAAAAGATTCTGAGTAGCCTGTTTGTTCTCAATTATTCTTATTCAGAAAAATCAGGGATGAACTTCTTGGCGTTATCATACCATTTGAGAGCAGCTGCAATGGATTCTGCAAAGTTGCCAAGAGTGAAGAAATCGCTTGCAGCGGTGTATTCGGTCTCATCAGGATAGCGGATGACGGGAATGGCTTTATATGCTTCGTCGTTTTTCACGACCTCGATTCCAAGGGAGGCAGAGACGTTCTTGCTGTTGTCAAAATAGACATCAAGATCGAAGTATTGCTCGACTTTCTTTGCCCAGGCTTTTGCGGCAGCCTCATCCTTAATTGACTTGGATTCCTGGATAGCGGTCATGATGCTTTCAATGTCAGCCTGTCCTTTGATCTGGATCTGGCCAAGGATGTCGGCATCGATAGTGGCGGTGGTAGGGATATTGCTGGCATCAGCATCATATTTGATACGGCGGCGGTTGGTGAAAGTTTTGACGCCGTTGCCGAGGTCGTTCTCGCTATGGCGCTCTGCAACTTTCTCTGTAAGAGATGCTCCGGCCTCAGTAATGTTGAGACGAAGGATGTCATTACCTTTGTAGCTGAAAACGCAGTCAATCTCACCGGCGGAGGAGAGATAATCGAATTTGTTTATGCTGAGTGTATAATCAGCTGCAGTAAGGCTGACTTCTGCGGATATCTGGTCTTTGGTGATGTCGAAGATTCCTTTCTCGGCACTTTTGTGGCTGAATTTTGCGGAGATGCTTGCAACCTTTCCTGCAGCGGTTGAAAACTCTGCCTCGATGGATGAAGGAATGGCCAGATAAGTCTCTTCAATCTCTCTGTCTACATGGGTTCCGGCAGGGACAGTATAACGGCTCTCGAAAGCGGCCCTGTCATTGTATATTTCAGTTGCTGAAATCCATCCAAGATCGGTGTTGTCGAAAGGGTTGTAGAAATGGTATTCGGTGATGTCGTTATTTGTACGTGACTCAGGCTCGTAGTAGTCGTAGTTATAATCCTCGTTATGCTTCTTAACCATATACTGTGCTGGACCAGTCTGGAACTCTTCCCAGGTCCTGCCATATTCATCTGTATCTGAAGAAATCCTTAATTTATCTTCGGTATCCTTGAATGTGGCATTGACCGTGTAGCTTTCTCCGTTATACTCTGCAGCAAAGCTCAGGGCGTTGGAGGGAGTATATACCCATGCTTTCTTTTCCTGGTCAAGAGTATATTTTCCTTTGTAGTCGGATAAGGCTATGGTCTTTGAATCGATGGTCTCAAACTCTCCGGCTTTGATATAATTGCAGAAATATCCATAGCCGGGGAATTCTTCCTCATCGTCATCTTCTTCCTTGGACTTGAGATTGTCGAGAGCCGACTTATCATACTCGTCGTCTTCAAAAATAGCGATGAAGTTCGTCATTGATGTAACAGCGTCGCTCCAGTTGGCAGCATCAGCGTAGTCAAGAAGTTCGATGGCAACGGAGTTGAGTTTTTCTTTCTGCTCATCCTGGGTAAGGGGAGCCTTGTCCTCGGGGCCCTTTTCGCATGCGATGGCTGCCAGAGCGGCAAATGCGAGAATTGAGATTGATTTGAATTTCATAGATGATAATGTGTGATTGTTTTAAGTCATTAATCAGGCCGCAAATATAAACCAAATTCCGCGAGGCACAAAAAAAAATTATCTTTTGTGAAAAAATGCGATTTTTATGTAAGTTTGTCGTAACAAAAACCGGAGTTGTCCGTCGTATTACAGGTTGCAGTCCGGGCGCGCACGCTGCAGCGAATACAAAACACTGCTTACAATGAAAAGATTACTTTTATTATTGGTTATTCTTCTCCCTCTGCAGGTATCCTTGGGGGCAAAATCGAAGAATACGGTACCGGCGGACAAGGTAAGTCTCATGATTAACGGATGCCGGCAGTACAAGGGGGCGGAAGTCGTCACCCTTGGACGTTTTGCACTTTTTGCTTTAAGAAGCGCAGTGCGTATTACAGGGACGGATGATCCCGATACAAAAACAGCCCTGGCCCTGATGGGCGGCGTGAAAAGCATCGCTGTACTTGATTTTGAGGACTGCTCTTCCCGCGACAAGGAAACGATTGTCAGAAATCTTGACAGGGTTTTGAAGAATACCGAATTCCTGATGGAAGCCAATGATTCAGGGAGTAAGATGCGGATTTATGGCAATTTGGATGAAGCTCGTAACGAAATTAAGAATTTTGTACTATATGCCCCGTCCGACTGTTCTGTGATTTGTATATCAGGTACTGTTCCTTTGGACAGCGTCTCAAAATTGATGTCTGATGACTGAACAGCGGTTTCGTTCCGAATACCTGTCTTTGACAGAGACGTTGTATCGGATAGCGTTTTACATATTGGAATCGCGTGACGAGGCTGAGGATGCTGTCCAGGAGGTGTTTCTCCGGCTTTGGAGAGACCGTGAAAAGCTGGATGCAATCCAGAATCCGAAAGCGTACTGCATAAGGATGCTGCGTAACCTTTGTCTTGATCGCATCCGTGCCGTGCAGAGGCTCTCATTTCCGGAAGAACTGCCCGAGCTTCCTTCCAGCCGTCTCCAGGATGACGAACTGGATGAAAAACAGAGGCTTGACAAGGTCCTCGAAGCAATCAAGGCTCTTCCTGACCGGCAACGGGAAATAATGATGCTCCGGGTTGTAGATGGACTATCCTACGAGGAAATCTCCCGCCGTACATCCCAGAATTACCTGACTCTTCGCGTATTGCTTTCGCGTGCGCGTGCAAAACTAAAATCAGAAGTATGAAACGTATAGAAGATATTGAAAAAATGGATCTTGATGCGCTTGAAAGAGCGGCTTTGGAAGAGAACATTTCCGTCCCGGAAGGCCTCTCGGAACGCATTGAGAATGCTATCATCGCTGAAGAAGTACTTAATGTGCCGGACAGGCGGAAAAAGGTACTCCGGATATTATTCCCGGTCGCAGCGGCAGCGGTCGTCGCAGCTGCCATTGTGATTCCGTCCAGAAACAGCGTGACTCCTCTTCAGGATACTTTTGATGATCCTTATCTTGCTTATGCCGAAGTTGAAAAGGCATTCCAGAAAATATCCGGACAGATGTCTGCCGGCGTTGAGGCCACGGAACTCGCTGCCGCTACTGCCGGAAAACCTATAAATATAATCAATAATATCAACGAAAAATGAAACGACTCACTATAATCTTAGTACTCATACTGCTCACAATCTGTTCTTTTGCCCAGACGGCCAAAGATATTTACCAGAAATACTCAGATTCTGAAAACGTAAGTGCCGTGTATATTTCACCGGCCATGTTCCGTATGATAGGAAAGATTCCTGATTTGCAGGTGAAGGGAGATACTGTCAATCTTGCCTCTATTATTCAAAATATGTCAGGTATGTACCTTATTGACAGTGAAAACAGCGCCATCAATTCTTCCATCAAGGCCGATGTGGGCAAATTCGTAGCCTCAGGAAAATATGAACTCCTTATGGAGGCAAAAGATTCCGGGCAGGTCGTAAGGATGTACACGGAGGGCTCTGATACCCACGTCACCAGTTTTGTGATGATTTCCGTAGAGGATAACGAGACTACTTTCATCTGCCTGAACGGCAATATAAACAGATCGGATCTTGATAATCTCCTTGCAAATAAGGTGAAATAATAACATGCATGCCCCTCGCTACGGCAGGGGGCATTTTTCAATGCTCATAATAATGGTGTTGTGTTGTTAATGATGATTTTGTAAATTTGGAGGACCGTTGTTGTAACACTAAACACTATGATTTCTTTTGTAATTAGTATTATGGCCCTGGTGCTGGGGTATGTGGTTTATGGAAAGTTTGTGGACAGGGTGTTCGGACCGGAGGCCGGCAGGAGGACGCCGGCGGTGGAGAAGGCTGACGGGGTGGATTATATTGCCATGCCCACGTGGAAGGTGTATATGATTCAGTTCCTGAATATTGCGGGGACGGGCCCTATTTTCGGAGCTATAATGGGAGCTAAGTTCGGGCCGTCAAGTTATCTTTGGATTGTGCTGGGTTGTATTTTTGCCGGGGCGGTGCATGATTATATGTGCGGGATGCTGTCCGTGAGGCATGGCGGGGCCGGGTTTCCGGAACTGGTTGGGCATTATCTGGGTGATAGGACAAAGAAGGTGATGCTGGTGTTCTCCATTGTGCTGTTGCTCTTGGTGGGGACGGTGTTTGTGTATAGTCCGGCGCTGATTCTCGGAGATATTGCCGGGGATGGCAGCAGGGGAGCGATCATGTTGTGGGTCGGAGTGGTGTTTGTGTACTATCTGGTGGCGACGCTGTTGCCGATTGACAAGCTTATAGGCAGGGTGTATCCGCTGTTTGCGTTTGCATTGCTGTTCATGGCGGCGGCGCTGATGGCGTGCCTTTTCGTGAAATGGCCGTCGTTGCCGGAGATATGGGACGGGCTGGGCGGCTGGTCACTCAAGGCTGGTCTGAAGGAGCAGCCGATATTTCCTTGTCTGTTTATTACCATTGCCTGTGGAGCAATTTCCGGTTTCCATGCAACGCAGAGTCCGCTGATGGCGCGTTGTATTAATAATGAGAAGATGGGGCGTTCCGTATTTTATGGTTCCATGATTACAGAGGGGCTGGTGGCGCTGATTTGGGCGGCTGTGTCGTCGTGGTTTTTCTTTGACGGCGGTGCTGCGCAGGTAGGCAGTGATATGAGTGCTGCGGCTCCTAGCGTCGTGACAAAGGTGTCGGAGGCCTGGCTGGGCGTCCTGGGCGGCGTGCTTGCGATTCTGGGAGTTGTGGCGGCGCCGATTACCTCGGGAGATACCGCTTTCAGGAGCGCAAGGCTGATTATAGCTGATTTCCTGCATGTGAGCCAGAAAGCCGTGGGGAAGCGTCTGATGATTGCCGTGCCGCTTTTTGCGGGATCTGCATTGCTGTTGTGGTATAATATTGCCGATGCCGGCGGGTTCAACACTATCTGGCGCTATTTCGGCTGGAGCAACCAGACGCTGGCTGTTTTTATGCTGTGGACGGCGACTGTGTATCTGGTGAGGGCGAAGGGGGGATTGTGGTATCTGATTACTCTGATTCCGGCGGTGTTTATGACAGCCGTATGCGTGACTTTTATCCTCGTGGATAAGATTGGATTGGGTATTAATCAGTTAGCGGCTCCCGGAATTGGAATATCGACAGCCGCTGTCTGCATTGCTCTGTTTACTATATGGAGGGAGAGGCGCAGGAACGAAAAAAATCTTTAAAAAATGTAGAAAAAAGATTAGGAATATCGAAAAAGTTACTATCTTTGCAATCCCGAAATCTGGATGTGGCGCAGTTGGTAGCGCACCTGGTTAGGGACCAGGAGGTCGAAGGTTCAAGTCCTTTCATCCAGACGAAGCCCTGCAGCAGTAACTGCGGGGCTTTTTTACGTATTTTTATTATATTTGCCGAATATGAATCAGATTATGAATATCATCAAAGATCAGACATTAGGCGGCGAAAGGCCACTCTTCGGCATTCGGGATACACGCCTTGAAAATATCACTATCACTGACGGTGAATCCGGCATCAAGTTCTGCCGGAACCTGGAAGCGGACGGTTGTAAATTCTATGGCAAATACCCGTGGTGGCACGTAGACGGCAGCCTTATCACCAACTGCTACTTCGCTGTCGGCTCCCGTTCCGCCATCTGGTACAGTGACAACATGACTATGCGCGACTGCATCATCGACGGTCCCAAGTTTTTTCGCGAAATGAACGGTCTCACCCTTGAAAATGTCATAATAAACGACGCCGATGAGACTTTCTGGGGTGTCAAAGACCTCAAAATCAAGAATGTAAAGCTCCATGAAGGCACCTACCCGTTCATGCACTGCGATGGCATCTATGTAGACGGCCTCGAAAGTGACTCAAAATACGTCTTCCAATACTGCCGCAACGTGGAGGTCCACAATGCACGCATCGTCACGAAGGACTCCTTCTGGGAGTGTGAGAATGTGACCGTCTATGATTCGACGATTGACAGCGAATACATCGGCTGGCACTCTCGCAACGTGCGTTTCGTCCGCTGCCACATCGCCGGTGAACAGCCTCTCTGCTACATGGACGGCATCACCCTCGAGGAGTGCACTTTCGATCCTGCATGCGACCGGGCATTTGAAGACAGCCGCAACATCAACGCCCGCATCAAAGGCGCCATCACAGAGATTAAAAACCCCATCTCCGGCAGCATTATCGCTGACACCGTCGGCCGTGTCACTTATGACCAATACGCCCATGGGCGCGATTGCATGATCAACGGCCAGTCAGGCAAATAAAATCACCTGCAATGGCAGACAACTACCTCGAAAAACGCTTTGAAGAGGTCTTCGGAGCCTCGGCGAAAAAAAAGTCGTCGTTCACCGGAATAACCCCTCCATAGACACGCTTCTCCATCGCAACCGAAGCTACCGCGGCTATGACCAATCCCATCTGGTGACCGAGACTCAGCTGCGTGAAATAGTCTCCGTCAACACTCTCATACCCTCGGCGATGAACCGTCAGCCTCTCCGGTTTCACCTTGTCACCAGGGACAGCGGCAGCGATAAGGTGCTAGCCAACATAAGAATGGGAGCGGCCCTGCCTGAACTCCATCTGCCACTCCCCGGGACGGCTCCTGAAGCCTTCATCATCGTATGCTCGACAGTCCCGGAAGACCGTTACGTCGACATCGACCTCGGCATTTCTCTCCAAAGTATGCTGCTAAAGGCTACAAGCGAGGGCCTCAATGGATTGATTATATGTGCTTTCGATAAAACCGTCATAAAAGAATCATTCGGACTGGTCTGTGAGCCTCTCGCCATTCTCGCTGTCGGCAAAGGGGCAGAAAGCATCTTCCTCCGCCCAATCCACTCAGGAGAGTCTCACGCCTATTACCGCAAAGACGGCATTCACTATGTTCCCAAACTCACACTGGATGACCTTCTTATTTAGAAGCTCTTTTGAAATGGTTGTTTTCTATGTGACGTATTTGGCAATATAAAAGAATTGCGTAAATTTGTGAATGTGGAAAAGAATATCAGGTATGATCTATGGAGACAGGCAAGGTGAAAGAGCGTCTGATTGATCTGGACAGTATTATTGCCAGCAAGTTCAAGGGGAAGAAGCAGCTTCCCCGTTTTGTTGTTAATTTACTCAAGAGACTTATTCATCAGGACTTGATTAATGAAGTCCTGTCGCGTGGCTATGATGGTGTTGAATTCTGTGAGGATACACTGCAATACCTGGATATCAAGATTGAAGTGGAAGGGCTGGAAAACGTGCCGAAAGACGGCTGTCGCTATACTTTTGCCTCCAATCATCCTCTGGGAGCTGCGGACGGCATGGCACTTTGCGCAGTCATCTCGCGCAATTTCGGCTCAGTACGCATGCCGGTAAACGATTTTCTTTTATTTCTCAAGCCCATTGCCCCTCTCTGCGTTCCAGTCAACAAGACCGGCGCCCAGGTGCGCAATATGCCGCAACTGCTCGATGAGTCGTTCCGCTCAGATGAGCAGATCATGATTTTCCCTGCTGGAGTATGCTCCCGTCGGATTGCAGGCAAGATTCAGGATTTCCCCTGGACCAAAACATTTATTACCAAGAGCGTAGAGACGGGACGTGCCATCGTTCCGGTGCATTTCGTGGGACGTAATCCCGCGCGCTTCTATCTGGCAGACTGGTTCTTCCGCAAGGTGCTGAAGTCCAAATTCAATATCCCTATGCTGTTCCTGCCAGACGCCCTGTACGCTTCGCAGCACAAAACCTTCAAGATTATTTTCGGCAAGCCAATTGCGGCTGACACCTTCGACAAGTCCCGCAAACCCATTGAATGGGCGGCCTGGGTCCGTGAGAAAGCTTATCAACTTTAGTCAACAGATGGAAAGAATCATTGATCCGGTGAACGTGGACCTGCTCAAAGCAGAACTCACCCCCGACAGGAAGCTTTGCGATACCAATAAATCATTCAATGAGATATACGTAGTTGATTGTAATAATGCCCCTCATGTCCTGCAGGAGATAGGGAGACTTCGTGAGATCGCTTTCCGCGAAAGTGGAGGCGGCACAGGCAAGTCTGTCGATCTGGACGATTTCGATTTCCTGCCCGACAGGCTCTACAAGCAGCTCGTCATCTGGGATCCTGACGCCTCGGCAATCCTGGGCGGCTACCGTTATATAATAGGTACGGATGTGAACTTGGATGAGAAAGGCCAGCCGATTCTGGCATCATCTCACTTGTTCCATTTTTCAGAGGAGTTCATCCGGGATTATCTCCCGCATACGATCGAACTCGGGCGTTCATTCGTGGCACCGGATTACCAGAGCTCCAAGGCTGGCGCCAAGGCTATATTTGCGCTGGATAACCTTTGGGACGGCCTGGCTGCCATCATGCTCCAGCATTCCGAGATGATGTACTTTTTCGGGAAGATGACTGTATATCCGGACTACGACAAGGCCGCTCTGGATTTACTCCTGCATTTTCTGAACAAGCATTTCCCTGACATGGACGAGCTCGTATGTCCCGGTCAGTCTTATAAAATATCCACGGATCCCCGCCTTCTGGACATGATTCTCACCGGACATGATTTCAAGCAGGACTACCGTCGTCTTAAAGAGGCTCTGAGGTGTCTTGGTACCGGTATTCCACCGCTTGTCAATTCCTACATGAACGTTTCTCCTAAAATGAAGGTGTTTGGGGCAAGCGTCAACGACGAATTCTTCAACGCCATAGAGGTCGGTATACTGATTGCCTTCGAAGAAATGTATGCAGACAAGCGCGACCGCCACAAAGACCCGTATTTCAAGCGCCTGGCCGAGAAGATGCGCGGGCGCGGAGGTCTTCGACAGGAGCTGGCGGAACTTGCGGATAAACTGCTGCATAAGAACGACCATGAGCGTTTAATCCGTTTCAATGCATTCCTGAATCGTAAAAAAAAGGGCGGAGAAGATAAATCCCCTTGTTGATAACTTTTCGAAAAACCATCCCGAAAGACTTTGCCGCTTTCGGGATTTGTTGTAAATTTGCACTCCATAAAGACACGTACACAGAAATGAAAGTAGGTATCATTATGGGGTCGACAAGCGACTGGGGGGTGATGTCCGCAGTCAGCGAGACCCTCGACCAGTTCTCGGTCCCTTATGAAAAAAAAGTCATCAGCGCACATCGCGCACCGCATCTCCTTGTAGAATTTGCATCAAAAGCCAAAGAAAACGGCTTTGATATCATCATAGCCGGAGCCGGCGGTGCAGCCCATCTCGCAGGCGTCACGGCCGGCCTCACACCTCTTCCGGTCATCGGAGTCCCGATACGTTCCAAGACACTGGACGGTCTCGACTCCCTTCTCTC
>JAFZPY010000121.1 GCA_017552475.1 Bacteroidales bacterium
GAAGTACCGGCCTTACGTCCAGCAAATAATCTAGAGCAAAGCGAATCCATCCAGACACTCTCTCGACTTTCTGGTAGAGTCTCTGTAGTACCTTCTTCTATACCGGAAATGCCATTACATGACATAAGCAATAAAAGCGAAATGATTATTAGAGAACTGTATATCTTCATCATTTCTTTATATGAACCAATGACATAATCCTAGCATGATAGCCATTCATTAACTCATCCAAGTCTATCCGACTCGATGCTTCAATAATCATTGCTCCATATCTATTCAAGCTACTGGTAATCTTATTAAATTCATCCCCTTCTTTCAGCTTCAAATCTAAAAAGTAAAGCCCGGCATCATTAGTCATTTCACAGATCTTGGGACTAATACTCTCAATAACCCCCTCTGGGAACTGAAAAAACTCAACCCCAGATGCCTTATTAGTCTTTCCTGTCTTTATATCAACGGCCTTTCCCAATGCGATATTCAGCAACTGATCCTCCATATTGATCCCTGTCGAGAGTGGAACAAGTGTCGATGTGATATAATCACCGCCAAGCCGAGGACTTGTTTCGATGACGAAAACGCCGCAGTCATTAATCTTCAATTCTGTATGAGAAGTGCAATTCTCAAAACGAAGTGCTTTACCTATTTTGCATACAATCTCACGAATACAATCCTTTTGATCTTCAGTTAAGAGAGCAGGCTGTTTGTGGCCAAGTTCCACATTATATGGAAACTCCGTTGTTTTCTTTTCCGTGAACTGAATTACCTCTGACTTGCCATCATAATGGAGTCCCTCGATGCTATATTCCTGCCCTTCAATAAATTCCTCTACGAGTACGGAGTCCAATTTGGAGTATTCTAAAGCTTCTGCCATAGATGATTTCAACTCTTCCCTTGTACGGCAGAGCTTTACTCCCCTGCTCCCAGAATTGTCTCTTGGCTTAACTATGACTGGGAGAATCAGGTCTGAGGTCTCATCAATACTTTTGACCAGCCGACCCTTTGCACATGGAATACCGCCCTCCAAGAAGCGTTGTTTCATCTGATACTTGTCGGTAGACCAACGGGCAGTATCTACGGAGAAGAAAGGAAAGCCGTACTTCTCCGCAATACGAGCCATCATTACGAGGGGCTTATCTGTTGCAGCAGTAACAATGGCATCGATACCATGCTTCTCTACAACAGCACACGTGCCTTCATAGTCCTGACCTCCAACTACCTCGAACGCATCCACCTTATCCTTGCAGTAGGCATCCTCACAAGGATCAATACCAACTACATAGAGGCCCATCTTGTGGGCTCTACCGATGATGGATTGCTGCAGTTCTCCGCAACCGAATATCAGAACAGCTTTCTTACCGTATTTCATTAACTGCCTTTTCTACAGTGTCACAAATGAAATCAATCTGCTCAGGGGTCAAAGCCGCATACATCGGCAAGGTGAACTCATTGTCTGTCACATAATCCGTCTGAGGTAATACAGCACCATACTCCTTATAAATGGAAAAGCGGTGTATGGCAGGATAGTGGACGCTGGTCTGAATGCCGGTGGCGTGGATGTACTCACGCAGTCTGTTGCGACGCTCTTTGGTACTATTCATCAAGACAACAGGCATGATGTAGTTGGATACGAATTCGGTATTGTCTGCGAACGGAACCACAATGTCTTCAATCTTGGAGAGACGCTCCAAATACTGTTTGCGAACTTCCAAACGCATTTCAAGATCGCCAGGAAGTTTTTTCAGTTGTTCAATGGCTATGGCTGCGCGGATGTCATCCATGCGATAGTTGTATCCAAGCTCAGTGATGTCATATTCTGTTGCATGACCGGTAGCTCGCTGATAAGACATCGTACTCATACCATGGGAGCGGAGCAATCGCGCCTTTGCTGCATATTCTTCATTGTTAGTCACAAACATACCACCCTCGCCCGTAGAGATGTTCTTGTTGGAGAAGAAGCTGAAAGCGGAACAATCTCCGATGGTCCCCAGTTTCTTTCCTTTGTACTCGGAGAGCGGTCCGTGACAAGCATCCTCAACGACTTTAAGGTTGTGTTTCTTGGCGATTGCCATGATCTCATCCATCTTGGCCGGGAAACCTGCCATGTGGACAACGACGATTCCTTTTGTTTTGGGGGTGATCTTCTTTTCAATATCTTTCGGATCTATATTGATATGCTCGGGACCTACAATGTCGCAGAACACTGGAGTCGCGCCAGTATAACGGACGCAGTTTGCGGAAGCCGCGAAAGTAAGTGAGGGGCAAAGCACCTCATCACCCGGACCGAATCCACAGACAATACAACTAAGATGAAGAGCGTCAGTACAATTAGTTATGCTGACAGCATATTTTGCACCTAGCATTTTAGCGAACATCTCTTCAAGTTCGGCATTCTTTGGACCAGTAGAGATCCAACCAGATTTAATGGTATCATAGGCGGCCTGTGCTTCGCGGTCGTCGAAGTTGAGATTAAATAGAGGGATTTTATAAGCCATATTGTGTTACATTTTTTGATCGAGGTTTTTTCCTTTCTCTTCGTGATGGAAACTCGGGAGGAAGGACTCTAGCGCCCTGACGACTTCCGCTTTCGTGAAATCAGGCTTTGAGAAGATAGACTCCAACTCGTTGAAAAAGTCATTTACTTCCGTCAGTGGCCGTTTCTTGACGTCCTCAATGACGCCGAGAGACTGGAAACGGTCCATGTTGAGTTTCTCGCCAGGGACAAAGAACTCCTCGAAGGATTTCTCGCCGGTGGTGTCGCTCTTGGAATATACCACAGGCCACACCTTGGTGTCGTAAGGCATCTCGGCGGCATATTTCTTTGCGGCTTCATCATTGTCGAACTCCTTCTTCTCGTAACCCATCGCTTCAATGAACTTGTCGCAGATGCTGGAGAAGGTTATCATCTGGTCCTCTCCGAGCTTAGGGAAGAATATCTCACCGGATCTGCCGAGCACGCATGCTAGCATGCAGATTTGGCCGGACTCCTCGGGAGAGACGAAGTAACGTTTGACGTCGCTAGGGGCGACTAGGGGCTGCTTGCTCATAATGCGGTCGAGGAAGCTGAGCGGGAGGGAACCGTTGGAGAAGGCGACATTTGCAAAGCGTGCAGTTGTGACGGGATACTTGTCCGCATAGGCCATGATCATATCCTCCATTACGCGCTTGCTCGCTCCCATGATGTTTACAGGGTTTGCAGCTTTGTCCGTGGACACGCAGAAGAAGTGCTTCGGCGGGAACTCAAGCATCAGGTCGAGGAGTTTCTTGGCCTTGATGTCATTATTCTCGATTAAGGCTTGGACGGAATACTTATCCTTTTCGGAACGGACGTGCTTATGGGCGGAGAAATTCGCCACAATGTCAAAGCCCCTCTCCTCGCGGAAGACCCGCTCGAAGATAGGATCGCCGAAGTTAAGGGTATAAGTGCGATATTCCTCCGGAACGTACATGCCGTACGTGCTTCGGAGGTCGCGGGTGAGGAGGGCGAGACCATTCTCGCTGAGATCTACGACGACGAGTTTTCCCGGCTTGAACCGGCAGACAGCCCTTATGAATTGCGAGCCGATAGAGCCAGCTCCGCCTATGACAAGGACGGATTTGCCCTCAATCTCTTTAGACAGTCTATCCTTGTTCGCCTCAATGTCCGGCGCAAACATCGACGTCTGTCGGCCGGTGACTGAGGTCTTTATGAATTGTTGAAGGTTAAACATGATCCCCTTCTTTCGTTTTTGCTTGATTGTTAACTAGTATTTCCTCCAAACCATCTTATTCACAATCCCAGTATAGGACTGGATGATCTTGACGACTTTGGTGGAGACGTTTTCGTCGACGTAGTCCGGTACGGGCGTGCCGTGGTCGCCGGCGGCGTTCATCGCCACGGCGGTGTCCACGGCCTGCAGCAGGCTGCCGGAGTCGATGCCGGCGATGAAGAAGCACGCCTTGTCGAGCGCCTCGGGGCGCTCGGTCGATGTGCGGATGCATACCGCCGGGAACGGATGGCCTACCGAGGTGAAGAAGGACGACTCCTCAGGGAGGGTCCCGGAGTCAGAGACCACTGCGAAAGCATTCATCTGCAGGCAGTTGTAGTCGTGGAAGCCAAGGGGCTCGTGGCGGATGACCCGCGGGTCAAGCGCGAAGCCGGAGGCTTCCAGGCGCTTCCGCGAGCGCGGGTGACATGAGTACAGGATAGGCATGTCGTATTTCTCCGCCATTGCGTTGATGGCATTGAAGAGACTCAGGAAGTTCTTCTCTGTGTCGATATTCTCCTCCCGGTGGGCGGACAGCAAAATGTATTTGCCTTTCTCAAGTCCCAGCCGGGCGTGGATATCAGAAGCCTCGATCTCAGCGAGATTCTGATGCAGCACTTCCGCCATCGGCGAGCCGGTCACGTAAGTGCGCTCCTTCGGGAGCCCGCAGTCCGCCAGGTAGCGGCGGGCGTGCTCCGAATAAGCCATGTTCACGTCGGAGATGATGTCCACGATGCGACGGTTGGTCTCCTCCGGCAGGCACTCGTCCTTGCAGCGGTTGCCGGCCTCCATGTGGAAGATCGGGATGTGCAACCGCTTCGCGCCTATCACGCTCAGGCAGCTGTTGGTATCGCCCAGAACCAGCACGGCATCGGGCTTCACAGCGACCATCAGTTTGTAGCTCTTGTCGATGATATTGCCCATCGTCTCGCCGAGGTCAGAGCCCACGGCATCCATGTAGACATCCGGATCGGCAAGCTTCAAGTCCTTGAAGAACACGCCGTTGAGATTGTAGTCATAGTTCTGGCCAGTATGGGCCAGCAGGCAGTCGAAGTACTGTCTGCATTTGTTGATGACCGCCGCCAGCCGGATGATTTCCGGCCTCGTGCCCACGATGATCAGAAGCTTCAGTTTCCCGTTATTCTTGAATTGTGCCATAAGACAAATCTATTTTACTGGATCGAAATAAGTATCCGGATGTGACGGATCGAAGATCTCATTGGCCCACATCACGGTGACGAGGTCCTCGGTGTCGGACAGGTTGATAATATTGTGGGTGTAGCCAGGAAGCATGTGCACGGCCTGGATCTCGGCTCCGGAGACCTCGAACTCGAGGATCTCGTCCGAGCCTTCGCGCCTCATCTGGATGAGGCCGTGTCCCGCCACCACTATGAAGAATTCCCACTTGGTGTGATGCCAGTGCTGTCCTTTGATGATCCCGGGCTTCGAGATGTTGATCGACACCTGGCCGCATTTCCCGGTATGCAGGAGTTCCGTGAACGAGCCGCGCGCATCGACATTCATCTTCAGCGGGAATGCGACCTTTGAGGCCGGCAGGTACGAGAGAAAGGTCGAGAAAAGCTTCTTGGCGAACGAGCCCGCCGGAATCTCCGGGATCATGAGTGTCTTCGGCTGGTCGCGGAACTTGTTGAGAAGGTCCACAATCTCGCCGAGCCTGGCGTGATGCGTCACAGGGCAGTAGCAGTAGCGTCCCGAAGGCGTCGGCAGTACATCCAGCCCGGCAAACTCGCACCTGTGCTCCTCCCCTTTCAGCGCCGCGATCATCTCCGCCACCAAGTCGTCGATATACAACAGTTCGAGCTCGACTGAAGGGTCGTTCACCGTGTACGGAAGGTCGTTGGCGACTGCATTGCAGAAGGTGGCAACCGCCGAATTGTAATTCGGCCTGCACCACTTCCCGAACAGGTTCGGGAAGCGGTATATCAGCACTTTCGCCCCCGTTTCAGCTTGATAATCAAGGAACAAGTCCTCGCCGGCCTTCTTCGAGCGGCCGTACTCGGAGTTCCCGAAGCGCCCGGTGAGCGACGCCTGCTGCGAGCTGCTGAGCATCACCGGGCACTTGTTGCCGTGCTTGCGCAGCGTATCGAGCAGCGTCGAGGCGAATCCGAAATTGCCCTCCATGAACTCCTCCGCATTCTGCGGCCTGTTCACTCCGGCCAGGTTGAACACGAAATCCGCCTTAGCGCACCACTCATCCAGCTCCTCAGGTGTCGAATCGAGGTCGTACTCGAAGACTTCTTCGACGGCGAGGCCGGGGGTGCTGGGCGGCAGCGGAGCGTCTGCTCCGCCCAGCCCCCAGCACCGCGCTTTCCCGTCCCGGATGTTCCTCAGTTCCGCGCACAGGTTCTTTCCCACGAACCCCTTCGCGCCAGTGACAAGTATCTTCATTATTTCGCTACGTTCGGAATGCCTTTCAATTCATTCTGGATATATTCCAGGCTGGCGATCTTCTCTTTGGTCTCCTCGAGACCGAGTCTCCTAGTGTTGTTGGAGTTGAACTCGTCGATGGTGACGCGTTTGATGTCGCCTTCCTTGAAGTATTTGTCGTAATTGAGATCGCGGTTGTCGGCGGGGACGCGGAAGAAGTTGCCCATGTCCTCGGCCTTGGCGCATTCTTCCTTGGTGAGGAGGGTCTCGTAGAGCTTCTCGCCGTGGCGGATGCCGATGACCTTGATGTCCTCCTTCTTGCCCCCAAAGAGC
>JAFZPY010000122.1 GCA_017552475.1 Bacteroidales bacterium
CCGAGGCAGAGGAATGCACCGGGAGCCATGACAAAGGCAAGCATGCCGTCGCCGGTAATGAACTTCCAGCCGAAAGCGGAGCCGCTGCCGAGGATTTCCCTCACAAGGCCGAGAACGGTGAGCGAGGCGGTGAAGCCCAGACCTACGCCGATACCGTCGCAGGCTGACTCGATGACGCCGTGCTTGTTGGCAAATGCCTCAGCTCGTCCGAGGACGATACAGTTCACCACGATAAGGGGAATGAAGAGGCCGAGGGTGGCATAGATGCCGGGAGTGAACGCCTGCATGAGGAACTGCAGCACCGTCACGAAAGTGGCGATGACTACGATATATACAGGGATGTGTACCTTGTCCGGAGTATAGGGAGCCACGGCGGAGATGGCCATATTGGACAGGACAAGCACGAAAAGGGTGGCAAGTCCCATGCTGAGGCCGTTGACGGCCGAGGTGGTAGTGGCCAGGGTAGGGCACATACCCAGGAGAAGGACGAATGTGGGGTTGTCCTTGACAAGTCCTTTGGTGATGAGTTGGAATTTAGTCATTGTTCTGTCCTCCCTTGATTGTGTTGATTGCGTTGACTGCGTTTTCCACGGCAAGCGTGTATGCGCGCGAAGTGATGGTGGAGGCGGTGATGGCATCGACGTCGCCATTGTCCTTCTTCACTTTAAGCACCTTCTCGGCGGGATTGAAGCCGCGCCACTGGGAGATGAACTTCTCATCCGTGGTGCATTTGGCTCCGAGTCCCGGAGTCTCGGTGTGGGAAAGTACGGAGGTGTTGTAGACGATGCCGTCGGAGGTGATGCCGACCATCAGGACGAGAGGACCGCCGAAGCCGCCGACTGTGGATTTGACCGCATAGGCTGCGACCTCGCCGTCAATGGTGAGGGTGTAGTATTCTGAGGGCTGTCCTCCGACTTCGAGGGATATTGCTTCGGAAAGTTCTCCGCCTTCAGGAAGGACGGCGCCGATGGACTCCTTGAGGAGTTTTGCGTTGGTGTCAGCGATAGGTGCGGCAGTGAGGGCATAGACCCCGCCGAGGATGGCTGAGCACACGAGGCACACCGTCGAGAGGACGATTGCCATGTTTTTAAGATTTGATTGCATTGCCATGATTAAGCCCTCCCGAATTTTTTCTGCTTAAACCACCTGTTGAGAAGCGGTACTACAGAGTTCATGATGAGTATTGCAAAGGATACGCCTTCAGGATATGAGCCGAAGTAACGGATCATTACCGTGAGGAAACCGATGCCGACACCGAAGATTATGCCGCCTTTTGTGCTCATGGGCGAGGTCACATAGTCGGTGGCCATGAAGCAGGCGCCGAGGATGAGACCGCCGGTGAGAAGGTTGAAGCAGGGATCGGTGAAGCGGTCAGGATTGATACCCCAGAAAATGAGGGATGTAAGAGCCACTGTAGCGAAAATGCTGAGAGTGATCCAGGGCTTGATGACGCGGCGGACAAGCAGGTACACAAAGCCCGCGAGAAGCGCAATGGCGCATATCTCGCCGGCGGAACCGCCGATATTGGCGAAAAGCATCTGGCCATAATTGTAGCCGTGTTCCGTCATGATGTCCTTGACGCTGGAACCTTGAAGAAGTCCTTCCTTGATGGCGCCGAGGGGTGTCGGGCCGGTGATGGCATCAGCACCGAAAAGTCCCTGGGGAGCCTCCCAGTGGGTCATCTGGCTCGGATAGGATACGAGAAGGAATACACGACCTGCGATGGCGGGGTTGAATACATTCTGTCCGAGACCGCCGAAGGTCATCTTGGCCACGCCGATAGCGACTGCGGCGCCGATGGCGACGATCCACAGGGGAAGGGTGTAGGGCACGTTAAGTGCCAGGAGAATACCCGTCACGACAGCTGACATATCGCCGATGGTGGACGGTTTTTTCATCATGAATCTGGTGACGGCCCACTCGAGCAGGAGGCATGAAGCCACGCTGACTGCGAGTACGAGCAGCTCCCTCAGTCCGAGGAAAACCACAGAGCAGATGACTGCCGGAACCAGAGCGATCACTACATCCGTCATGAGGGACCTGGTGGAGTCCTTGCTGTGGATGTGGGGTGACGGTGAAACTGTTAGGTTGCTCATATTTTATTTCTTTATTTGTCTGGATTTGATGGCTTTCATGACTTCCGCCTTGCCCATGCGTATGATGTCGAGAAGAGGGATGTTGGCGGGGCAGCTGTAGAGGCAGCAGCCGCATTCGATACAGTCCTGGGCGGCGTTGTCCTCAAGAGCTTCGACGTCGTTGATGCGGGAGAGCTTGTTGAGGAGGAACGGTTCCAGGCCCATAGGGCAGGCATCGGCGCATTTGCCGCAGCGGATGCAGTTGGATTCAGGCTTGCGCATTGTCTCTTCTGCTGTGAGGAAGAGGAGCGAGCTGGTGCCTTTGAGTGTGGCTGCATCAAGGTTGGAGATGGCCTTGCCCATCATAGGACCGCCGCTGATCACTTTGACTGCGTCTGACGGCATGCCGCCGAGGGAGTCAATGATGTAGGAAAGCGGAGTGCCGACACGGACGAGAAGGTTGGCCTGCTTGGGGAAGCAGCCGCCTGTCACGGTGACGGAGTTGTCGATGATAGGTTTGTTTTTCTGGACTGCATCATATACGGCCAGAGCTGTCGCTACGTTCTGGACAACGGCGCCGACGCTGATGGGAAGTCCGCCGGAAGCCACCTGACGGTGCATTACTGCATCGATGAGCTGCTTCTCACCGCCCTGAGGGTAACGCATCTTCATTGTCATGACGCTGATGCCGTCGTATTTGGGTGAGATCTTGCGAAGTTTGGCGATGACCTCATTGATGTGGTCGATGGCTTCGGGTTTGTTTTCCTCAATGGCGATGGTGCATGGAACGCCGCCGAGCACCTGTTTGATGATGGCTGCTCCGATGACGACCTGTTCGCCCTTCTCGAGAAGGGTGCGGAAGTCGGAGGTGAGGTAGGGCTCACATTCGCAGCCGTTGATAATCAGCATCTCGCATTTGCTTCCGGGAGGAGGCGAGAGTTTGACATGGGTCGGGAATGTGGCACCGCCGAGGCCGACGACGCCGCCGAGGCGGATTTTTTCAAGGGTAGCCTTGTTGTCCTCGGGGATGTCGGTGACGAGCGTATCGGTGGTGTCGATGCCTTCCATCCATTCATCACCTTCAACGGTGATTTCGATGGTGGTGGACATCTTGCCGGCGAGGTCGGCGCGGGGGCCGACTGACTTGACGGTACCGGACACTGAAGAATGGATGAATGCCGATACGAATCCGCCGGGTTCAGCTACGGGCTGGCCTACTTTGACCTTGTCTCCTGGTTTTACAAGAGGCTGGGCAGGGGCGCCGATGTGCTGGGCGACGGAGATATATACGGTGGGAGGAGTGGCGAGGGGCGTGATTGCGCAGTCGCGGGATATCTTGTTGTCATGAGGGTGGATACCACCTATTGAGAAAGTATTTTTCATGCTTTATGCCTCCTTGGTGTTAGATTCAGCAGCAGCGGCGGCAGCGGCCTCGCGGGCTTTTTTCTGACGCTCCTGTACACGTGCCTTGACGGCTTCCTTGTCCAGAGGTTTGGGGAAATTGACTCCGTGGATTGCTCCGGTCGGGCAAAGTGCCTCGCATTCGCGGCAGAGTTTGCACTTGTTGAAGTCGATGTAGGCGACGTTGTTTTCCACGGTGATGGCATCGTGGGTGCAAGTCTTCTGGCAGATGCCGCAGCCGATGCATGCAGCAGCGCAGGCCTTCTTTGCGGCAGGGCCCTTGTCCTGATTGCGGCATGATACGAACATGCGCATGCCGCGGGGACCTTTTGCACGGAGCTCAATAAGTGTCTTGGGGCATGCCTTGACGCAGGCGCCGCAGGCAGTACATTTGGTCTCATCCACTTCAGGGAGTCCGGTCTCGGGGTTCATTGAGAGCGCTCCGAACTGGCAGGCCTCAACGCAGTCGCCGCATCCGAGGCAGCCGAAAGCGCAGGCGGTGTCGCCACTGTAGAGCGCAGCCTTGACCTTGCAGGAGGAAAGACCGTCATAAGTGTTTGTCCGGGGACGGTTCGCGCATGTGCCGTTGCAGCGTACGACTGCCACCATAGGGGCTTTGGCCTTGACCTCGTAGCCGAGGATGGCTGCGACTTTGGCCATGACGTCGTTGCCACCTACGGGACAATAGTTGTTGTCGAGATTGGGGGCGGCGACGGCCGCTTCGGCAAATGCGCGGCAGCCGGCAAAACCGCAGCCACCGCAATTCGCACCCGGCATGACTTTCTCGACCTCATCGATACGGGGATCTTCCTGCACCTTGAACTTCTCTGCCACGAAGTAGAGAATGATCGCAAGTACCAGACCCAGTACGGTGATGATCGCAATAGTCCAGATGATCGTTTGTGTCATTTTATGATTGAGATTTAGAGTTTATTTTGTCATTTTATGGTGAAAACGTACTCGTCCTTCAGCCTGTCGCGGAACAGCCAGAGCCCGAAGTAATATACGGCGACGCCGGCGATGGCGGCGAGGCCCGATACGAGTTCGGGCACACCCGACGCGCCTAGCAGGAGTATCACGGCCATCAGGATGATCACAGGGATGACATATGACAGCCACACGGCCTTGAGGCCCATTGTGGCTTTGAGTACGAGCGTCACTTCATCACCCTCTTCGTGACGGGAGCCCGGTGATGTGGGCACTTCGATAACCTTCTCCTTGTACTCGCCCATGCCGCACAGTCCGGCCGCATGGCAAGAAGCGCACGCAGATTCGGATATTATCTTGACGGCGGTCGTCAAGGGGGTTACTGACACTACTTTTCCTATGTGTGAAATTTCTTCTTTCTTCATATCACCTCGCGCGTGATGTAAATTCATTTTTGAGGCCTTCCCAATAGATGAGTCTTCCCACTACGGAGCCCATCTTCAATTCAGCCTTGACATAGACGGGAAGCCTGTTGGCATCATCGGTAAGCCACAGATAAGCCTCTTCGGAATCTTCCTCGAAAAGGTCTCCCGCAACCACGGAGCAGGAGAACTTGACGGCACGGACGAGCCCCAGTCCCTTCACCGAGATAGTGGTCTTGCCAATATATTTAAGCGTTACGGGATACACCCCGTGATCAATGACCATGTCCGCGGTCATACTGTCGCCGGGGCGCATGGCGGTTATATCCGTCCTTCTGATCTGATATATGGCGGTCAGCAAGTCCATCGTGCAGTCGGATATGCCTACGCGGGCCATCTTATGACCATGCCTTGAAGACTTTGTGTCTACCGACACGGTATGGGCTTTCCAGTCGAATACCTGAGTACCGTTGACGGTGTAATTGTTTTCCACGGCGTTGCGTCCTGCCTTCAGCGGCTTGAACATGTCATGCGAAGCCCAGGATTCAAACTTGTAGCGGATATCGAAGAATGATGATACCAGCTTTATCGTCTTGCCGCTGCCTTCCATATAATATACCGGACGGCCTTTATATGTGTCATCGGATATGTGGATATCGAATTTTGCGACATCGGCATTGAGCATCCCCCATTTGTAATGAAACTGTAGGCGGATGTGTTCTCCTGCCGCGAATGGAAGCTCCGATACCGGAGTGACCGGGAAACAGGTATTGCCGTCGTCCGCAGACGCCGTGAGGCTCAGCATCATGGCTGCCAGAAGCCCTGCAATATGACTCATTTTGGATTTCATTGTCAAAAAGGCTGGACTCCCCTGTCAAAATCGGAACCGTCAAAATCGCTGTTCATGCTGCTGCCAATCTCCATGCCGCCCATGTCATCCGCCTGCATGGACAGGGTCTGGTCCGGTTCGACGAAACGTACCTGTTCATGTTTGAAGAGCATGTCGATTTCAGCGGTGTCGCCGTTGCGGTGCTTGGCAATGATGACCTGGCATTTCTCCCTGTCGTCAACAGTCTCCGCAAGGCCTATGGCATCGGGTCTGTGGATGAAGATTACCATATCCGCATCCTGCTCGATGGAACCGGATTCACGAAGGTCGCTCAGCATAGGTTTACCCGCTCCGGCCTGCCTCTGCACGGCCTGACGTGAGAGCTGGGAGAGGGCTATTATAGGAATATTGAGTTCCTTGGCCGTAGCCTTGAGGGTACGGGAGATGGCAGCGACTTCCTGCTCTCGCATGCCGCGGAGCTCTGCCGGGCCCTGCATGAGCTGAAGGTAGTCGACCACGATGAGGCGCACACCCTTTTGTTTGACGAGACGTTTTGCCTTGGTGCGAAACTCCATGAGAGGAAGTGACGGGGTGTCGTCAATATATAAAGGAGCCTTGGAGAGGTTTTTTATCTTGTATTCAAGCTGTTCCCATTCATACGGCTGCATTTTGGTCGCGCCTTTGATCTTGTCTGCGGACAGGCCGGATTCGGATACCATAAGACGCTTGACCAGCTGGATGGCGGGCATCTCAAGGGAGAAGAATGCCACCGGCATGTTGTGGTCAACCGCAGCGTTGCGTACGATGTTGAGTGAGAATGCAGTCTTACCGACGGATGGACGGGCCGCAAGGATTATCATGTCCGAACGCTGCCAGCCCATGGTGATGCTGTCAATGGAGGGATAGCCGGAAGGAACGCCGCTGATGCCGCCACCGCTGGTCTGCATCTCCTGGATGTCGTTGAGGGCGGTGTTGATGACAGAGCCGATCTCCTGTACATCGCGCTTCACATTGTTCTGTACAGCGGCGAAGACCTTGGTCTGGGCTATGTCTATGAGGTCGTCGACATTGACGGAATCGTCATAGGATTTTTTGAGGATGTCGTAGGATGCGCTGATGAGATCCCTCTGGATGCATTTCTGCTTGAGGATCTTGATGTAGTACTCCATATTGGCCGCGGCTCCGATGTTTTGTGAGAGTCCGGCCAGGGCTACAGGGCCTCCTATGGCCTCAAGGTTGCCAAGGGCGCGAAGCTTGTCGGTGACGGTGATGATGTCGATGGCGACATGTTCGTTGACAAGCTTGGATACGGCTTCGAAGATCATCTTGTGGCGGGGGTCATAGAAGCAGTCCGGCGAAAGCTCTTCCATGGCTTCGTCGATGGTGGACGGCTCTATGAGCATTGCTCCCAGGACAGCCTCTTCTACGTCAAGAGCCTGAGGGGGTTTGTTACCCATCTCAAGCCCTAGAGTATCCAGATTGACTGCCTGTTCCTTCCTGCCGGCGGATGATCTCTTTTCAGGCATGGCGGATTAGAAGTTCGGATTGATGATGATGCGGCCGCAGTGCTCGCAGATGACAAGCTTCTTGTTGGAAGAAATATCGATCAGACGCTGCGGGGTGATGGTATTGAAGCAGCCGCCGCAGGAGTCGCCGTTGAACACCGATACCACTGCAAGGTGGTTGTGCACGCTGGCGCGGATGCGGTCGTAGGCGCTCATGGTACGGGCGTCGATCTTTGCGGCGCACTCGTTTCTGCGGGCCTGGAGATCAGCCTCTTCCTGTGCCGTGGACTCAACGATGTTGACAAGCTCTTCTTTCTTGGCCTTGAGCTCTTCACCGAGGATGAGGCTCTTGTCCTTGAG
>JAFZPY010000123.1 GCA_017552475.1 Bacteroidales bacterium
CCGGGAAGCGTGGATGTGGTTTTTTGCAAAAAAGAGGAGATCCTTGACCGCGTGGCGGCAGGGGTACAGTCTGTCATCGATGCCGGAGGCGGTTACGGTGATGTCGCGGTGCTTGTCAGGGGAAATGGTGAAGGGGCGAAGATTGCGTCGGACCTTATCGCCAGAGGGATACCGGTAGTGTCGGATGAATCGTTGCTGGTAAAGGCTTCACTTACTGTCAGGCGCATAGTTTCGTTGATGACTCTTGCGGAGAATCGTGAGGATATGGTGGGAGGTTACCTGGCATCTTCGCTCGGGGTGGAGGTTCCGGAGGGGTACCATTCGTTGAATGATTTGGCGGAGGCGGTTGTCAGGGAACTTAGGAAGGTGGATGAGGATGCTGTGGAAGGTGATGTGCTTTATATCCAGTCCTTTATGGATGTGCTCCAAGACTGGTCGGCAACAGGAGGGAATAATTTGACGGCGTTCCTGCGGTATTGGAAGGATGCCGATCCGAAGATTAGTTCGCCTGTGGTGGACGGTTCCGTGAGGATTATGACTGTGCACAAGTCGAAGGGGCTGGAGTTCCCGTATGTGATCTTTCCGTATGCTGAGAATGTGGAATTGTACAAAGCGGATGACCACTGGTGCCGTCCGGCCGCCGAGGGATCTGAACTTGAGGGAGTCGCGGATGGAGTGTTTAAAGTGAAACTTACCGATATAAGTAAGAGGTCGCTGTTTGCGGAGGATTACAGGCGTGAGAGGAGGCTTCAGGGTATTGATAATATTAATATTTTTTATGTGGCACTCACGCGCCCGCAGAAAGGGATTCTTATCATTTCAAATCCGCCTTCAAAGGAAAATGTCAAGGCATTGGAGGCGGGAAAGGAGCCAGAATGGAAGTCTATGTCTGATCTTCTGTATGGCTATGTCAGGGAGCATCTGGGTGGAGGCGAAGAATTCAGTATCGGGCAGATGTATGATTTTTCCGCGATTAGTAGGGATGTGTCAGGGGAAGAGAGGATCGAGAGCCGCTATCCCTCATACGGATTGAATGAAGGTGGCGACAGGCTGGTGTTCAGGACGACAGGCGCTGAGTTCTTCGGCGATGACGGATCGGTCGGGGCGGCGGCTTCGCCCAGGCTCAGAGGCTCAGTGCTGCATGAGATACTGGCCTCTGTCGTTGGTTCGGAGGATTTGCCCGGCGCTGTTTCCCGGGCTGTCAGGGATGGATTGTTGTCGCAGGCTGAAGGGGATGAGGCGCTTGGGCTCCTGGAGGAGGCACTGGCATCGGTTGAGGAGAGACACTGGTTTGATAATGAGGGCGCCGAGGTGCTTAATGAGACCTCATTGATAGATGTGGACGGCAGCGTGTACAGGCCGGACAGGGTGATTGTGAGGGATGGAGTGGTGACGGTGCTGGATTATAAATTCGGCGTGCATGACGGCAGCGAGGAGTCGTTGGCATTGGAGAGGAAGTATTGGAAGCAGGTGAGCCGGTATGCATCGTTGTATGAGCGTATGGGTTATGTCCGTGTGGAAAAGTATTTGTGGTATGTGACGGAAGGTGTGATATTGCCGGGAAATTGTTAACTTTGTGGGTTGATTAACATTGAAAGAATCTTTTATGGAAGGAAATGAAAATACGATAAAGTTGTATTACAACACTGAGGTGGAGAAGCTCGGCATGCCTGAGTATGGACGCAATGTGCTGAAGATGGTGGAGCAGCTCCGCGGGATTGAGGATAAGGCAAAGAGGAGCGAGCAGGCGGCCGCGATCGTCAAGGTGATGGAGCTTCTGAACCCGCAGGTGCATCAGCAGGATAACTACGAGCAGAAGCTTTGGGATCATCTCTACATGATTGCAGGGTATGACCTGGATATAGATGCTCCATATCCGGCTCCGCTGCCGGAGGACAGAAACACCCGCCCTGATGTGATTCCGCTGAATACCAGGCCTATCAAGGCGCGCCACTATGGCAGGAATATTGAGAGTATCATTGACCTGATCGCTTCCGAGCCGGAAGGTGAGGTGAAGACGGCAATGATCCGTTCGCTTGCGATTTATATGCGCCAGCAGTATCTGATATGGAACAAAGACAATGTGGCCGACGCTACGATCTTCAAGGATATCGAAAGGCTCTCCGGCGGGCGCGTACAGGTGCCTGAAGGTCTTGAACTTTCGAAGATTTCGGCTGACAGCTCATTCTCACGTCCGGGACTCAATCTCAATATCGGCGGACGTGGACGCAAGAAAAACAACAAGAAAAAGAAATAATTACCCGATATGGGAAGATGGAAAATATTCACATTCTGGTCTGACATGGAGGAAGACAAAAAGGCGGGCGTCAAGTTCGTCGTCGGCTGCGTGGCCGGTGTCTTTGCCGTGTTCACTGCCATCGCCATTGTCTCCTATATGCTGACATGGCAGGCCGACCAAAGCCTTATGCGAAGCAACCACCTTATGGACCCCGATTCCGGGGTGCATAATTCCGGGGGCAAGCTGGGATTGAAATGGGGATATTTTCTGGTAGATGAGAGTTTCGGCCTGTCGTCCGTGGTGCTGTTGGTATTCCTTTCCGCACTGGCGGTGAGACTCCTGATGCACAGAAGGGACATTCCCTTGATGAAGACATTGCTTTATACCGTCACCGGGACTTTCATAGGTTCGTGGATTTTGGCTTATGTGTCTCCTTATCTGGGGCTTGAATATGCTTTCGGAGGGGGACTTGGCGGAGCGTGCGGTGCGTCTGTCGTGGCCTGGATGATCAATCTTGTGGGATTGATAGTGACGGGTATCGTGATTGCTGCGCTGGCTTGTCTGTGGCTGTTTTTCGTGAGCCCGAGGTTCTCGAGATGGGTGGTGACGCTGGGAGAGAAAAAGGAAGAGGCTGCTGAGGAGATGTCTGCTGAGGAAGCCTACGATGAGGCATATGAGTTGGAGCTCCCTGAGCAGGACGATAATCCGGCCGGGGAAGAAGAAGTGGAGATCGATGAGGAGATGGACGTTCAGGAGATACTCAGTCCTGAGCAAAATAGCGAAGATGTGGCCGAGGAAAATGAAAGTCTGGAAGTGATTACGGATGACACGCTGGATGCAAAAGTGAAGAAGGAGCTTCCGAGGATCAACAATAGGGATGATTTGCCGGATTTCAAGTTCCCGCCTTTGGATTTGCTTGGGGATTATGAGAGTTCCCGCAGGGAAGTGTCAAAGGAGGAACTCGAGAGAAACAACAATAAGATACGCGCTACTCTTGCCAATTATAAGATTCAGGTTGAGGAAGTTAAGGCTGTTGTAGGACCGACTGTCACTCTGTATAAGGTGAAGCCCGCTCCGGGAGTCAAGATTTCGACTATCAAAAACCTGCAGGAGGATATCGCCATGTCGCTCAACGCACGCGGCGTACGCGTAGTAAACCTGCCTGACTGCGTGGGTATAGAAGTGGCCAATGATTCGCCTTCGATAGTGCCCCTGAAGTCGCTTCTCAACGATGACAGCTTCCGCAACAGCAAGGCAGAGCTGCCTGTCGCCATCGGATATACCATCACACAGAATGTAAAGGTCTTTGACCTTGCCGATGCACCGCATCTTCTGGTTGCCGGTGCTACCAAGCAGGGTAAATCAGTAGGTCTCAATGTGATAGTGTCTTCGCTGCTGTATGCTAAGCATCCTTCTGAGCTCAAATTCGTCTTCATCGACCCGAAGATGGTGGAGTTCTCTTCGTATGCACTTCTTCATCAGCACTATCTCGCAGAGCTTCCGACTTCGTTGAACGAAGCGGAGGAAAAAGACAAGGCCATCGTCAAGAACGCCAAGGATGCGGCCGCTATCCTGAAGTCACTTTGTGTGGAAATGGATGCCCGCTATGAGCTCCTCAGCAAGGCACTTGTCAACAATATCAAGCTTTACAACGAGAAATACAAGGACCGTCATCTCCTCCCGACCGATGGTCACAGATTCCTGCCTTATATCGTGGTCGTAGTCGACGAGTATGCCGACCTCACCATGTCAGTGGGCGCAGGTGCGGAGTCCAAGGCTCTGGCCCGAAGCATCACGACGTCAGTCATCCGTCTGGCCCAGAAGGGGCGTGCTGCAGGCTTGCATGTGATTCTCGCTACCCAGCGTCCTACCGTGGACGTGGTCACCGGTCTGATCAAGACCAACTTCCCCATGCGTATTGCGTTCAGGGTGACCTCCCGTGTGGATTCTGCTACCATCCTCGACTCCCCGGGCGCTGATAAACTTATCGGCAAGGGTGATATGCTCCTGTATAGCGGTATTGACATGGAACGTGTGCAGTGTGCATTTATCAGCAATGACGAGATCCGCTCCATTACCAGCTTCATCGGCGATCAGGTCGGATACAAAAAGTCTTACAATACTCCGTACTATCTTCCCGAGCCCGAGCCGGAGACCGGGGAAGACAGCGGCTCTGTGGATATGTCTAACCTGGATGACCGCTTCGAGGAGGCCGCCAGGACTATCGTGCAGTATCAGAGAGGGTCTACGTCAGACCTCCAGCGCAAGCTTGGCATGGGATATGCAAAAGCTGGCCGTGTAATGGATCAGCTTGAGGCAGCCGGTATTGTCGGCCCTCAGGTCGGCTCCAAACCGCGTGAGGTCCTGGTGAAGGACTTCGCCGAATTGGATGAGATCCTCAGTCATTACATGAATAAATAACAATGCGCAGACTCATCATCTTTATATGTTCCCTTGCGGTATCCATTGCCGCAGGTGCAGCCGTGTCCATACCTCTTCTTGACAGGATGCCTGGGCACAGGGTGACGTTTGATTACATTTATACAGCGGCTGATGGTCAGGAAGTAGCTTCCGGTGAGGTGATTGTGCAGGGCAATTCTTATAAGCTCAGCGCAATGGGACTGGAGATCGTGAGTGACGGCACCACGCGCTGGACTTTAGATCGCAAGGCGTGTGAGGTATTGATAGAAAATGTTGATAATGTGGATCCTTCGACAAATCCTGCGCTGCTGGTGATGCGTTACCGTGATTATTCGGACCGGTTGAAAGTGCATTCCTCCGGGGAAGATTCGCTGGATATAAGCATTGCGCTCAGTGAAGAGACCGTGGCGCGTTTCCGTCTCAGCGGCATTGTTTTCGCCGAAGAGGGTGAGCCTGGTGATTTTGTGTTGGATGTAGAGGGGCTTGGTAACGGCTATATTGTCACCGACCTCAGGTGATTATTCCTTTTTAATATTGAATCCGGGAGAAATCCATTCTTTCATGGTGCCTTCATCGTCGTAGATGAGGTAGGCTTCCATGTCCTGACGCCTGCGGATGAGGGCTCTGGCTTCGTCAAGTCCGACTACCATGCACCATGTGGCGACTGCGTCCGCAGTGGTGGCGTCGCGGGCTACCACGGTCGCGCTGAGAAGAGGGCTCTCGGTGGGGAAACCTGTACGTGGGTCGATGGAGTGGGAGTATTTGTGTCCGTCCTTGATGTAGAATTTGCGGTAGTTGCCGGAAGTGACGATGCCGCATGAGGCGCCCTCGGAATCCCAGATGCCTGTGAGGTCTGCGCCGGGGTCGTTGTTGCCGTCAGTGGGGCGGTCGATGCCGATGGACCACGGAGCGCCGAAGGGATTGTGTCCGCTGCAGTAGATCTCGCCGATGTCGACAAGCATGTCGGTGACACCGATGTTGGTGAGATAGCGGGCGATGAGGTCGCTGGTATAGCCCTGGGCTATGGCGTTGTAGTTGAGAACGGGGAGGGGACCTTCGCCTTTGAGAAGGAGGTCGGCTGGGGAGAGGGTGCCGTCAGGGGCTATCGCGGTGCGGATGTCGCGTTTCAGGCGGTCCATTCCGCTGACGGCGAGGAGGCTGTCGATGAGCTCGCGTGAGGGGAGTGAGTCTGTGGTGAAGCCGAAGCCCCAGGCGTTGTATATCGGGCCTGCGGCGATGTCGAAGGCCCCGTCGGAGAGCTCATAGAAATCGCGGGAAATACCGTATATCTCGATGAATATGGAGTTGGGAGTGATGGTCTCGCCCCTGTTGAAACGGCTGAGCATTGATCCCTTGTTGTATCCGGAGAGCGTGGTGTCTATCAGGGTGAGGATGGAGTCGACGGAGGCACGGATGCGGCCCTGTGGGACATTGACCCCGGCTGTGTTGAGTTTGACGGAGTAGACGTCGCCCTGGGCATATCCGGTGAGCTGTATGTAGCCGGTTTTTTCGTTGCAGGAAGTGATAATGGCGATGGAAAGTACCATCGCCGCGAGGATATTTGTTCTTATCGTCATGATTCGGCAAAGTATTTGCACAAAGGTAGGAGATTTTTTGTAGAAAATGACGATATTTGCATGATTGTACACTTAGACTTATATGAAAAGAATTAAATTATCATACCTCGTGCTGGCGCTTATCGTTTCAGCAGCTCTTTTCTCCTGCAAGAAAAAAAGTGATGATGACACAACGTCAAGTTATCTCAGCGGTTCTTTAAAATTCAATATGCCCAGATATGTGGGCGTAGGCGACGTGTATAATCTTACTCCTTCCGGAGTCACCCATCCTGAAGGCGGCAAAGTCGGCTATTATTGGGTCGTCTCGGCATACAGCCTTCGCGACACCGTGAAGACGCTTACCGATCCCGATACCGTATCGCCTTCTTATGAACTTGAGATAAGGGATACTCTTGGTACCTTTACCGTCACCTGCGGAGCATATGCCGACGGCTACTATGCATCTGTCGCTTCCTCTACTTTCACTGTGGTGGACCCTACACTCGGCGGCACACTCTCCAACACGGGAATCTCTGCCGGTGACCCCTCGATATCCGATAGCCGCGACAGCGCCGTGGATGACGCCAACGTATACTACTACACCACCGTAGGCGGCGTCGACTGGTTCAGGAACAACCTTGCATACACCGGCTCCGGCATTCCCTACGAAGACTGCCCTGTGATGTCTCATGTTTTCGGACGCTACTACACTTGGGACGAGGCCATGACCGCCTGCCCTGAAGGCTGGCACCTTCCATCGCTCGAAGAATGGAAAAACCTTGCCAACAGCATCTCCACCATGGCTTTTGATACATACGACAAATTCACCGGCATTGCCGGCGACATGATGGTGGACGCCAGATTCAACGATTACAAAATGTGGGAATTCTGGCCGGCAGTCAAAATCACCGATGCCACCGGACTTGCCATGATCCCCACCGGATATGCCACCCTCACCGGTGCTTCCGCGGATTTCTCCACCATCGGCGATTACGCCGCTTTCTGGACATCGGACTCCGTGGATGACACATCCGCCTGGTACCGCTATATCAATGTAAACCTTCCCGACGTATATCTCGGCTCTGGCGACAAATCATCATTCGCCGCATCTGTCCGTTGCGTAAGGGATTAATACACACTAAGATTATGAAAAAAGGACTCAGTACAACAGCAATCCTTCTCATCCTTGCGGTCGTTGTCATCGCCTGGGGTGTCAAGGCCTACAACAACCTCGTCTCTGGCGAGGAGACCGTCAGCACCGCATGGGCACAGGTGGAAAACGTCTACCAGCGCCGCGCCGACCTCATCCCTAATCTTGTCGCTACCGTCAAGGGCTATGCGGCACATGAACAGAGCACCTTCGAGGCCGTGACACAAGCCAGGGCCAATGCTACAGGCATGACCGTTGACGCTTCCAATCTCACGCCCGAACAGATAGCCGAATTCCAGAAGGCACAGGGCCAGCTCTCCACAGCTCTCGGACGCCTCATTGCCATCAGCGAAAATTATCCCGAACTCAAGGCCAATGAGAACTTCAAAGACCTGCAGGCACAGCTCGAGGGCACGGAAAACCGCATCAGCACCGAGCGCATGAAGTTCAACGAGGCTGCGAAAAAATTCAACGTCTCAGTACGCCGTTTCCCGGCCAACATCATAGCCGGCATCTTCGGTTTCCAGACAAAAGGCTACTTCGAAGCCGCCGAGGGCGCATCCACCGCTCCTAAAGTAGAATTCTAGGTGAAAGCTAAACTGCTCCTCCTGACACTTGCCTTATGCATGGCGCTGCCCATGTCGGCGGACATCCCTGCCCGTCCGGTTCCGCAGCGCCTTGTCAACGACTTTGCGCTCCTTTTCAACGGGCGGCAGAAGGCTGAGTTGGAGCAGATGCTTGTCGCATTCGACGACAGCACATCCAATCAGATAGCCGTCGTCACCGTCAATGACCTTGAGGGTGACGATGTCAATCATTATGCCGTCCGTATCGGCCTTGAATGGGGCGTCGGCTCCAAGGAGTTCAACAACGGCATAGTTGTCCTGGTTAAGCCCAAAAACGCTACCGGCTATGGAGAGGTGGCTATACAGATCGGCTACGGCCTGGAAGGAGCGATACCGGACATCTACGCCAAACGCATCATTGATTACACCATGATCCCCCGTTTCCGCGAAGGAGAGTATTATCAGGGCGTGTACGACGCCTGTCAGGAACTCATGGCACTAGCCAGTGGCGAGATATCAGAGCCACGGGGCGGGAGAGGCGAAGAGAGTTTTGCGGGACTGATTATCTTCATCCTGATGCTTGTTTTCATCTTCTGGGCTATCTCCAAAGCTAACAAAAGAGGCAAAGGCGGTGGCGATGATGACAATATCGGTGGAGGCCGACACATCTTCTGGGGACCGTTCATCGGCGGCTCGTCATCAGGCTCATCATGGGGCGGAGGTCGCTCTGGCGGCTTCGGTGGTGGTTTCGGAGGCTTCGGCGGCGGCTCTTTCGGCGGCGGCGGTGCATCCGGCCGCTGGTAGCCTACATCGTCGCGATAATCCCCAACACCCTCACAAGCAGCTGCACCACAGTATCGTCCGCCCGTATCAATACCTCCGGGCATATTCCCATTGCGCTCAATACCACCGTCACCACTGACAACAGCATCACCACTGTCGTCAGCGGCATGGCCATCAAGTTGGTCAGCAGAAAATACTTCGGAAACGAGTGGAAATAATACCACGACAACGGCGCCGTGAACAGCTGGCACGACAGCGTAATTGACGCAATACTCCAGACTCGTCCCTCCTCCCACCACCCTCTCAGCACCGGGAAAACCAACGCAATCCCCAGCATCGCCGCATACGACAGCTGAAAACCCACCTCCTTCACCTGTCCCGGCCATAACGCCAGCTGCACTGTGAGCGCCAGCGAAAGCACTTTCACCGGCTCATGCATGCGCCCTGTCAGCCTCACCACCTCCGCAATCGTGATGTACAGAAAAGCCCTCACAATCGACGGCCCCGCTCCTACCGCGAGCGTAAACACTCCCGACATCGCCAGCGTCAGCACAAACTGCGCCCTCATTACTATCCTCGAGCGCCCGAGCAGGCGGAATATCCTCCTGAAAATCATATAGATAATGCCAATGTGCAATCCCGACAGCGCCAGAATATGCGCAGCTCCACTCTCCCTGAACGCCGCCACGGTCTCCCTGCTCAATCCCGTCCTGTCACCCGTCAACAGTGCCTTGACAACCCCTCCGGTCTCCTCCGAACCAAAACTGATACCGTCAATTACGCGCCTCATCCGTTCCGCAAGCCTTCCAGCCAGCTCCGGGACCCGCCCGTCCCAGGTTATCCCCGGCAATGCATCATTTAGTGCACAAAAGATACCTGTCAATACGAACAACACCGCCAGCACCCACTTTTTCCCTCCATCAGGAACAACGCGAAAGCAACACGTCATCGCGACAAGCCCCGCAAGACTCGCCGCTGCTGCATAAGATTGGCCGTGAAAGCCCGGAACCGCCGACGCAACCGCAGCGCCCACTCCGACCCCGATGGCAAATAAAGCGGACAACCCTTCAATGTCTCCCACCGCTGCCATATAGATAGTTCCGGTTTTGATGTAAAAGTACGAAAAATAGTTGTAACTTTGCATGGTTTACCGCGATTTTCAAAGTAATAATAATATATGATAATTCTCGTAATCAATTGCGGAAGCTCGTCCATCAAGTACCAGCTTCTCGACATGAAGAATGACGATGTGTACACCATCATCGCCAAAGGCCTGGTTGAAAAGATAGGCCTTCCCATGGGCGGCCTGACATACAAGCCCGCCGGCAAAGACAAGATCGAGAAGCAGATACCCGTTCCTGACCATAAGGTCGGCATGCAGCTCGTTCTCTCCGCACTCACAGACAAAGAGCACGGAGTGCTTGAATCTCTCGAAGACATCGACGCGGTGGGACACCGCATCGTGCAGGGAGGTGAGTTCTTCTCCTCAAGCGCCCTTGTCAACAAGGACGTCCTTTCCAAGATTGAATTCTGCTGCGACTTCGCGCCGCTTCACAACCCGGCTCATCTCCTTGGCATCCACGCCATCGAGGCCGTGCTTCCTTCAGTACCCCAGGTTGTGACCTTCGATACCGCCTTCCACCAGACAATTCCTTCATACTCATACATGTATGCGCTCCCGTACGAATACTACGACAAGCACCGCGTACGTCGCTACGGAGCCCATGGCACCAGCCACCAGTTCGTGGCCGCACAGGGCGCCAAACTCGCCGGCATCGAGCTCCAGAGCTCCAAGATCATCACTTGCCACATCGGCGCCGGCAGCTCCATCTGCGCTGTCATGAACGGCAAGTCAGTTGAGACATCCATGGGATTCACCCCTCTCGAGGGCATGATCATGGGCACCCGCGTCGGCAACATCGATGCCAACGCCGTCCTCTA
>JAFZPY010000014.1 GCA_017552475.1 Bacteroidales bacterium
GGAGGCGGAGATTGCTTTCATCGTTGCCCGTCAGCGCGATGGCGTCATTCCTAATTTATACGCGACAAACACGTACTATTGGGCTGGAAGTGGACGGCTGGTCTATGTGCCTACGAATCAGAGCGATCCGATTGCTTTTTATTCTGAGGCTGAGGCGAAGACGCAGAGTGGTGATGAGACCTTCTCCTGCCGTTTCGTCTATGACCTCTGGTACTGGGGCGACACGCCTGCGGCTTCGAACGCATATCACCCCAACGGACATAATCCCGAGTATTGATTATGAGATATTTGCGACATATACTAGTCACGCTTCCGCTGCTTGCTACGATGATCCTGTCATCGTGCATTCAGGAGCTATTCCCGCCTGCGGAGCCGGTCGGCGGCGCCGTGGAGGACGGCGACTACGTCACCCTGGACCTCAGCATCGAGATGATGGCGGATGTCGATCAGACCATCTGGACCAAGGCCCTGGGGGAGAAGCCCGCGGTCAAGGACCTGTATGTCGCCGTGTTCGATGCCGGTGACATCCTCACCGAGATTGCCAAGGCGACCCCCGGTGTTACTGTCGGTGATGAGAATGATGATTTCGACCCATCTACCAATCCGGAAGACAATTATCTTACACGTTTCTTTGTCACGTTAAAGAAGACGGCCGAACCGCGTCAGCTCCAGTTTATCGCCATCGGCAAGAAGGATTTCATCGACGTGGACAATTTCGACATGGTCGATGAGGCCTCTTTCATCAAGTCCTTCATCGTGTCCGACAATGTGGATGCGTATTGGTGCCGCAAGGCGTTCCCGAATGGAATCGCTGCGGACAACGCAACCAGGCAGGCCATGCAGGGCCTGAAGATGATACGTAATTTCCTGAAGGTGACGGTGTCGGTGGCAAATGGGCTGCAGACATCGCAAAATAATAATCCTCCGGTATTTACGCTCAGCGGCTTCAGGGTCTTCAACAAGCCTCGCTATGGCACCCTGGCGCCGTACAACCCCAATACGCCGGAATATGTGATCCCTCCAGGCAGCCAGTTTGCGACTTCTGTCAACTTCGACCGTTTTGCGGATTATTCCGTGGTTGAAATCCAGGAGGATACTGAGAATCTGGCTTACAAGGAGCTGGTGGAGCACCAGAAGTATACCGGGTATATGCCCAGTACGGTGGAGTATGTCAGCATGAATGAGGCGTTCGCCGCGGAGAAGGAAGCGAATCCGGACAATACCTGGAATAATAACCTGGACACCTGGTTCGAGCAAACGATGATCCACGGGGACGGCATGTGTGATTATCTCTATGAGTGCACCTATACGGACGCGGCCAATCCTTTCATCATTTTCAAGGGGAGTTACAACGGCGGTGCGGAGACCTATTACAAGGCTGATTTCGTCTATCATGCCGAAGAGGGTGCCGACAAGGTGTATTTCCACCTGCTCCGCAACTTCTTCTACGAGCTGAACATCACCAGTGTCTCAAGCAACGGCGCCTCATCCCTCGAGGCGGCCGTGAACAGTCCGTCCATGAACAACTTTGACGGCTCCGCCGAGGCCCAGTCCTATACCGTCATCTCCAAGGACTCCGACCGTCTGTACATCAGTGCGACGGACCATCTGGTGACGAGCGGGACCTCGGTCAAGGTGTATCTCAAGAACGTCAAGAAGAATACGACGACCGGGCAGTTTACCGACATCGACAATTCCACGATCGGGATTTCCAAGATCACGAAGTGCATCGATGTCAAGGACGTGAACCGGAGCGAGGTGAGTACGCCGCTGATCAGTTACGCAAAGGGCACATACGACAGTGGTGCGGCTGCCTATCAGGCGGCGCTTGCCGATCCTACCATACTGGATTCTGAGTTGACCGCCGACAAGCTGGAGAGCAATTCGGTCTTCATCAGCAATTTCGCTATCAGTCAGACCAATACGAATGCCACGTTCAACGGCAGCTCCGGCTGGGTGGAGTATACCATTACCCTCACCAAGGATCCGAATCTGCTTGCGGACAACGAGATGTGGCAGCAGCAGATCACCTTCTCCAACGGGGATGGCGGTCTGACCCGTACCCTGGCGCTCTATGCCCGCAAGCCGTACGACTTCAGCGTGGATGCGCAGGATCTCGTCGCGAAGACGGAGGGTACGACGATGACCGTGGACATTGTCCTGCCTTCCGGTATCTCGGAGGCGCGTTTCCCGCTCAAGTTCTTGATCGAGCCGTATGACCACAACCTGTATCCGGATGCGACCAATGCGAACTATCCCATCCTTCCGGTGGTGTCGGGTATCAGCCTGATCAAGGAGAAGAAGGCGCGGAACGAGCGCTCATACTGGTTCGAGCGCACCATCACTTACAGTGAGTACGCGCGAGCCGCGGAGGATATCCAGTCGAACAAGACCTTCTCGAGCTATTTCAAGACGCTGGTGGCAGAGAGCGCAACGCGCGTCTATGTGGTGAGCGATCCCGTGACGTCCCCTTATTTCGTGGATGATCTGGATCATCAGAAATCGGATAATTTCGTCAACGATCCGATTCTTGTCGTGCTCCAGCCTGAGAAGCCCACATTGTATGTCAATGTCGGCGCCAAGGCCTTCAACACAATCCTCAACGTGCCCGAAGGAGCTCCGCTGCGTTATAGCACGAACAATGTGGCAGTGGCCACCGTCAATGCGACGACGGGTGAGATCATCGGCGTGAGCGCCGGCACGGCGACGATTACGGTGACGATGCCGGACTATAAGGCATACACCACCAATAATGAGGCAGCCACATTTACCGTGATAGTCGCGATGATTCCTGATTGGAGCTTCGGATGGGAGCATCTGATCACGCCTGTTGTGAACAAGGACATGACCATTGCGACGAACACGGCCAAGGCGGTTGTTACCAATGGTACTACGACTTATGAGCCTACTGTTACTTATGTGTCCAGCGATGAGAATGTGGCTACCGTCGATGCGACGACTGGCGTCGTGACCGGTGTCAGTGCGGGTACGGCGGTTATTACGGCGCATGCCGAGGTGGATCAGTATGTGGAGCCGGCGACGGGCATCACGTATTCCGCGGTCTCCGAGGATATTGTCTATACCATCCAGGTGGTGGTGCCGGGTGTGAGCCTGCCTGCAGATGGCACCGAGTACCTCAATGTGCCGTTCGTCGATGGCAAGATGCTGTGGTTCAGTCCTTCCACGGAGAGCGGCTACCCCGCCTGGGGTTGGAGTTCTTATGGTGTGAACTATGGTATCCAGGCCCAGCCTTACGACGGGACCGATGACCACAATTCCCATAGCTGGCTGATATCCGATCCGATTGACATGCGTGCCGCCGTGAATCCGGTGCTGAAGTTCACCCATACCGGCAACTACTGGCAATATGGCTACATCGGTGATGGTACCCATGGTGATAATGGTGTGGCCTATGTTGCCGAAGATAACGGCGCCGCGACGGACCGTATGATGTTGCAGGCCCAGGTGAAGATCAGTTTCAACGGCGGAGCCTGGGTCTCTGTCGGACTCACACGGGATGATTATCCGGATGGACATAGTTGGAGTCCAAAGGATGTTTCGCATAGCCTGGCGGCCCTGCTTAATGCTATCAGGAATGATCAGACTAAGACTGATGAGCAAAAGGAAGAATTGCTCCAGAACGTCCGCATCGGTTTCGAGTATCTGTCCGAGTTTGAGACCTACCCGGAGAATATGTATAATTACCGTCCTTGGGTCGGTACCTGGCAGATCAAGAACGTCCGCATCGTCGAGCAGGCCGAATAGGGGACTCCGCCCCCGCCCCTGCGGCACCAAATGCAAAGAAGTCATGCACCCCGTGCATGACTTCTTTGTTTCTCCTACAGCGCCCGCACCTGCTCCTCGGTGAGGCCGGTGTACTTGACGATTGTCTCGACGGGAACTTTGTCTTTCTGCATCTTCTGAGCGGTCTCGATGGCATGTTTGGCCTCGCCTTTCTCCATGCCCTTCTCCATGCCATCCAGAAAGCCGTCCTGGTAGTTGGCGACAGCGATGTCCTCTTTTTCGGTCTCTGATATCATGGCTTTGAAATATTGCAGTTGTTCTTCGTCGGGAAGGGAGTTGGTGCGCGAGGCGTCCAGCACCTTCTGCATCCGTTCCGGTATTCCCTTGGGGTTCAGTGCAAAGGTATGCATATTTTTCAAAA
>JAFZPY010000124.1 GCA_017552475.1 Bacteroidales bacterium
CAGCACACGCTCCGCGCCCCCCGGCACCTCCAGTATGTGTCCTTTTCCCTTTCCCATCAGTCCACGTCGTTGAAGTCTATGAGACCGTTCAGCAGGGCATATACCGTAAGGCCCGCCACCGACTTGATGCCGGTCTTGCGCGTGATGTTCTTGCGGTGGGTGATGACGGTATATGGCGAGATGTTGTACATGTCGGCTATCTCCTTGTTCAGCAGGCCTTTGGCTACTCCGACAAGTATCTCCTTCTCCCTGTCCGAGAGGGCTTCGCGCTCGTCCTCGGAGCTTCTGCGTCGGCTTTGGGAGCCGCTGTTCTCCAGCATCTGCGCCATAGGCTCGAGTATCTCCTCCTCCACTGCGGTATGCCTTCCGAGGTCGTACTCCAGCGAGCATATCATATACAGCGTCTGCATCCGCAGGGCGGGGTCGCAGCCTTCCGGCAGCGAATTCATCACCAGGTTCTTGAGGTCGGAGATCTTCTCGTTGATGCTGTTGTGGTCGTCGGTGAAGGACTCTATGGCGGAGTCGCCCGCATCACCGCCCTCGGTCAGGGCACGGATGTACGGCATGACGTGCTTCTCCTCGAAGTCGAAATGGCGGTTCAGCTCCTCCTCGTAGTCCTGGTAGAATCTGCGGAAGACCTTCTTCTGGGTCTCGTTGCAGGGGGCCAGAAGGCGGTAGAGCAGATCCGACAGGGACCCGAGCGCCGTGTCCAGGTAATACTCGTGAGAGCGGTGGAGGTACTCCGCCACATCCCTTATGCTTCCCTCGCGCAGCATCTTTTCGGTGGGCTTGAAGCGCTCGTCGACATAGAAATCGTACAGCATCATGAATGTGCCCGGGTCCATGTCCTGCGAGCTGCAGACGTCCGCGACGGTCTTGTCACCGAAATTGCCGCGCACTCCGAGGCGTTCCAGCAGTCCTATGACCTGGAAATTCCTGCCCACCAGTTCGGAGAGCTTCATGTTGGGATTGGTGTCCGTCACTGTCATGTCCCGATGATTGTCCGTGTACAAAGATACTGCTTTTAAATGCTATATGTGCCCGGCGCTCTTTAAAATCCCTATAAATGGGGATGCCTCGTTGATAAATAAGCCGTAACTTTGCAGATGGAAAAGCAGCATAGGTTTATGACACTGAAAGATTTGAAGGTAGGGGAGTCCGCCGTCGTGGAAGGCGTCGGCGGCGAAGGCGCGCTCAGGCAGCATTTCCTGGATATGGGACTCATCCCGGGAGCCGAGGTGAAGCTCGTCAAGACGGCGCCGATGGGCGACCCCCTCGAGATAAAGGTTCACGGTTATGCGCTGACTCTCAGGCTTTCTGAAGCGCTGAAGATAGAGGTAGACAAGGATCTGGTTCCGGAGGAGACCCAGGTGTCCCTCGACGAGGATTTCGGCTACAACCTTTCCCTTCACGAGCACAACGCACACCCGGGCTTCGGCGAGGAGGGCCGTTTCCACGACAAGGCGGACGAGCATCCGCTGCCCAAGGACGAGATCCTGACCTTCGCCCTTGTCGGCCAGCAGAACTGCGGCAAGACCACGCTTTTCAACCAGCTCACCGGCTCGAACCAGCACGTCGGCAACTTCCCGGGCGTGACGGTCAGCCGCAAGGACGGTGTCATCAAGGGGTATCCGAACACCCGCGTCACCGACCTCCCGGGCATATATTCCCTTTCGACATACACTGCCGAGGAACTGGTTTCGCGGGACTTCATTCTCGAAGAGAAGCCCAAGGCCATCATCAACATAGTAGATGCTAACAACATCGAGCGCAACTTCTATCTCACTATGCAGCTGATGGAGCTGGATGTGCCTATAGTCCTGGCCCTCAATATGATGGATGAACTCAGGGGAAACGGCGGTTCGGTCCGCATCAACGAGATGGAGCGACTGCTCGGCATCCCTGTCGTGCCCATTTCCGCTGCGAGCGGGGAGGGCGTGCACGAGCTCGTGGAGCACGCGGTACATATTGCGAAATACCAGGAGAAGCCCGGACGTCAGGACTTCTGCAGCAAGGAGGACCACGGCGGAGCCGTGCACCGCTGCCTGCACAGCCTGATGCATCTGGTGGAGGACCACGCGCAGCGCGCCGGCCTGCCGGGCCGCTTCGCCGCCAGCCGCCTCGTGGCGGGCGACGAAGCCGTGACGGCGCGCCTGGGCCTCGACGCCAACGAGAAGGAGATGGTGGAGCACATCATCACCCAGATGGAGGAGGAGCGCGGCCTGGACCGCGACGCGGCCATGGCCGACATGCGCTTCTCGTTCATCGGGAGGCTCTGTGCGCAGACCGTCTCCAAGCCGAGCGAGAGCAAGGAATACCTGCGCAGCGTCAAGCTTGACCGCACCCTGACGGGCAAATGGACGGCCATCCCGGCCTTCCTCGTCATCATCGCCCTCATCTTCTGGCTGACCTTCGACGTCATAGGGCTTTGGCTGCAGGACATGCTGGCGTCCGGGATAGAATGGCTCGGGGCTGCGGTGGACGCCGCTTTCGTGCGCTGGGAAGTCAGCGAGCCGGTCCGTTCGCTGGTGGTGGACGCCATCTTCGGGGGCGTCGGGTCGGTGCTGAGTTTCGTCCCTATCATCATCGTGCTGTTCTTCTTCCTGTCTATGCTGGAGGACAGCGGGTACATGGCCCGCATCGCATTCGTCTCCGACAAAATCCTGCGGCGCCTGGGCCTGTCCGGCCGGAGCATCGTGCCGATGCTCATCGGCTTCGGATGCTCGGTGCCGGGCGTGATGGCCACCCGCACCCTGCCTTCATCGCACGACCGCCGGCTCACGATACTTCTTATTCCGTTCATGAGCTGTTCGGCCAAGATAGCCATCTACGGTTTCCTGGCCAGCGCGTTCTTCCCGGGCAAGGCGGGCATCGTGATGATTTCGCTTTATCTACTGGGAATAATTGTCGGTGTGATTACAGCATTGGTTTCCAAGTTGTTCCGTAAGCATAAGGACTCCGCTCCCTTCGTGATGGAACTGCCGGTGTACCGCATCCCGCGGGCGCGCAATGTCCTTCACCTGCTCTGGGACAAGACGAAGGACTTCATCCAGAGGGCCTTCACCGTCATATTCGTAGCGACCATCATCATCTGGCTGCTGCAGTCGTTCGATTTCCGTCTGAACTTCGTGGAGGACAGCAGCCGGAGCATCCTCGCCTGGCTGGCGGGCTTGATCGCTCCGCTCTTCGGCCCGCTCGGGCTCGGTGACTGGCGCATCGTGACGGCCCTCATCAGCGGCTTCCTCGCCAAGGAGAGCGTCGTCTCGACTATGGAGGTGCTCGGCGTGACCTCGGCGCTCACCGCCGCCACCGCCGTCCCTCTGCTCGTCTTCTGCCTCCTCTACACTCCCTGCGTCGCCGCCATCGCATCCATCCGCCGCGAGTTGGGCTCCAAGTGGGCGCTCATCGTAGTCTTTCTCCAGTGTGCCATAGCTTGGGTCTGCGCCATGGCCGCCTACTTGATCTTTGCATGAATGCAGTCAGCATAGCCATACTCGCGGTGGTCGTGGCGCTGGTCGCGCTCGCGCTGCGCGCCGCGTTCCGCCGCGACCGCGGCCCCTGCTCCTGCAGCGGCTGCACCAAGAAGGACGACTGTCCCTATTGCAACAGGGAAAATTAAATCTGCTCTTGTTTTTTTGTTCGGAAAGAAATATTTTTGTAATCAAGGTATTACAACCATTTGATTCCGTCGAATAACCAGATTCTTTATCCATTATGCTGAATAGTGCTGACCTTTCCCCACAGAGTGGTCTGGCGTACGAGTCTCCTTTCCAGGAGACCATCGCCTTGTGTCCCCATGAAAGCCTTCTTGACAATTCCCCCCAGGATCCCCTCGAACCTATCAATCCTGGCCAGGGCCACGACTGGTAATCTCTTGTAAAACAATCATTTTGATATGAAAAGAATTATCCTTTTTGCGATGCTTCTTATGCTGGCATCATGTACCTTTGAACCTGAGCAGGCTCCCGTTGAAGAGGTCTTACGTAAAATTGTCCACGCTACCATAGAGGGTCAGACTGTGGCCACGGAGACCAAGGTCTATGCAGATTATCAGATGATGGTCCTCTGGAATGCCGGAGACCGGATCTCCCTTTTCGACCACACGACATACAACCATCCCTATGAGTTCCAGGGTGACGATGGCGATACGGCGGGTGATTTTTATGACATGACCGTCTCCGGGATTCATACTGGCAACAATGTTCCTTATTACTATGCTGTATATCCTTATATCGAAACCAATAAGTTGAGTAATCAGGGAGTCTTTACGGTCAATTTGCCTGCCGAGCAGGCATATCTTGCAAACTCCTTCGGCATCGGAGCTAATACGATGACGGCCGTCTCCTCTGATGGATTCCTTGCTTTCAAGAATGTTTGCGGTTATTTGTCCCTGCGATTGTACGGAGACGACATTACTGTAAGCCGTGTCACCCTCCAGGCCAACAGCAGCAATGTGAAGATTGCCGGCAAAGCGACTGTCTCCCAGTCTCTCGGTGGAGTTCCTTCCGTCACGGTTGACGCCAGCGGCACCAACGCCATCTCCATGGTGTGCGATCCTCCTGTTCTTATAGGCGGTGATGCCGAGCATTATACGTCCTTCTGGTTCGTGATTCCCCCCGTGACGTTCCAGGGCGGTTTCACAATCACGGTGACCGACACAGAAGGTGGCGTTTTCACGAAGGCTGCGAATTTCGATTACACGGTTGTCCGCAACCAGCTTGACTGGATGAATGCACTGAAGGTATCTCCTGACTATGGCGATGTAGCGATCGTTTTTGATGACGATGATTTTGCGGCATACTGCCTTCAGCATTTTGACACGGACCATAATGGCATCATCACCCGCAGTGAGGCAGAAGCTGTAACGGCCATCGACGTTTGTACGGACGATATTTCCTCTTTGGGAGGAATCGAATACTTCACGAACCTAGTAACGTTGTACTGCCGCGGCAGTGAGATAACGACCCGCAGCAGCGACGCGACCTATGCCGGCCAGCTTGAGAGCCTCAACATTGGAAGGTGCATCAACCTTGAGGAACTTGATTGCACGGGTAACCAGATCGGGACCCTTGACGTTTCCAATAACCCTGAACTTGATGTCTTGATCTGTACCGGCAACCCGCTGGACGGTGGTATTCATTTTGCCCCCGACCAGATAATCGGAACACTTGAATGTCCTGTAAACGCACAGATTGTCTATGAGTGGGGCGACGTTTTCGTACCGTCATACTTCCCCGATGAGAACTTCAGTGCTTATTTATTCGACAACTTCGACCTTGATCATAACGGGTATCTCTCCGAGTCGGAGTGCAACGACGTGACGGCTATCGAGGTTTATACTGAGAATATAGCGAGTCTTAAGGGTATTGAGGTCTTCAAGAACCTTCAGTCCCTCAATTGTGGCGGACCGTTTTGGAATTATTATGGTTTCGGGCTGCTGACCTCGCTGGATTTGAGAGGCAATCCTGCTTTGACTTCAGTGTACTGCAGCGGCAATCAGTTGACAAGTATAGATATAAGCCACAATCCGGCCTTGACTGAATTGAGTTGTGATTACAATCAGTTGGAGAGCTTGGATGTAAGCTACAATCCGGCGTTGGTTTCCTTGGCCTGCTCATTTAATTTCAATAACTTGACGGCGTTGGATGTAAGCAACAATCATGCATTGACTGAATTAGGTTGCTCATACAATCATTTGGCTACTTTGGATTTAAGCAATAATCCAGTACTGACTCAGTTGTATTGCGACGGAAATCAGCTCACGTCGCTGATAATTAGCCCCGATGCAGACTTGACAGGATTATATTGTTATAATAATCAGCTCACGTCGCTGGATGTAAGCCACTACTCGAACTTGGTAGAATTGCTTTGCGATAGCAATCAGTTGACATCATTGGATGTGAGTCACAATCCAGCGTTGACCAGGCTGCTCTGCTCGAACGCTACGATGCAGTATCTATATCTTGCGACGGGACAGGTAATACCTAATTTAAGCAAGCATGACAATACTACGGTAGTATATATAAATGTTCCACTCCCCGAGGCGGTTGACCTTGGACTTACTTCCGGAATCAAGTGGGCATCGTTCAACCTCGGTGCTGCTTCGCCGGAGGAGGGGGGTGATTATTATGCCTGGGGCGAGACTAATCCTTATTATAGCTGTTTTGACCCACTTACATGGAAATCTGGCAAAGAAAACGGATATGCCTGGTCATCATATTTTGACAATCCCAGTGGAGATGGTTTCACCTTTACAAAATACGCTACAGACAAAAAGATTACACTTGATCCGGAAGATGATGCCGCTAATGCAAACCTCGGAATCAATTGGAGGATGCCGACGGATGATGATTGGGCAGAGTTGTTGAGCGAATGTAGTTGGACATATATCAATTGCGGTTATTTAGTTACAGGGCAGAATGGCAATAATATCTTCCTTCCTCAAGCTGGTAGTGGCGGCGGAACCAGTATTACCACTAACGGTGTAGGGTACTATTATTCTTCTTCTCTTAGCGAGACTAACTCTAGCAAAGCTTCGACCTTGTATTTCTATTCATCAATGCTTACTAGAATCGATCTCGAACGCCGTGCGGGGGTTTCGGTACGTCCTGTTTTTGATTAATTTGGAGATAATCCATTAGTTTTCGTGAAGGTCTGCTGAATAGAGCAGACCTTCATTATTTTGGCATTATTTTGGGGTTCATATGAGAAAAAGTGGATGACCAAAGAGTCCTCCTATGGGTGGAGTGCTGGAATTCCACCTCTTATAAAACGTAAGCATCCGAAGAACTGCATATTGTAGCCGGGAGTGATCCTGGCTACATTTGCAAAAAGATCAACGGATATGATTACACGAGAGCAAATCCTGGAAATTCAGGCTTACTGTGCAGAGCACGGGGTATCACAAGG
>JAFZPY010000125.1 GCA_017552475.1 Bacteroidales bacterium
CAGGGGCGCCTCGACGGCATCGACATCAACATGGTCGGCGACCTCAAATACGGCCGTACCACCCACTCACTCCTCCAGGCCATGTCCCTCTTCGACACAAAGATGACCTTCACGGCCCCCGATGAACTCCGCATGCCCGAAGAATACCTCCGCGTCCTCGACGAACGCCACATCCCCTACGGGCAGACGACCGATCTGGAAAGCCACCTCAACGACTGCGACATCCTCTACATGACCCGCATCCAGCAGGAACGCTTCCCCAGCATGGAGGAATACAACCGCCTCAAAGACTCATACATCCTCAAGGCCAGCATGCTCTCCGGCGTCAAAGACAACATGAAAATCCTCCATCCCCTCCCCCGCGTCAACGAAATATCATCCGACGTCGACGACACCCGCTACGCCTACTACTTCCAGCAGGCCGGCGGCGGCATGTACATAAGGATGGCCGTCATATCCTACCTCCTTGGTTACAGATAGCAGGCAATATTTGCAATTTCACTTTATATTCTTTACCTTTATTGCACGAAAACATTAACATTCAGAATAAAATGAAAAAAGTCCACGTATTCAATGCAGGTCCCTGCCTGCTTCCCGAGACAGTGATCAACAACGCCGCAGCTGCCCTCAAAGATTTCAAAGGCACCGGTATCTCCGTCCTCTCAGTCTCACACCGCACCAAGGAGTGGGAGGAGACGATGAACGAGTGCCGCGCCCTCTGGAAAGAACTCCTCCACATCCCCGACACCCACGAAGTGGTATTCCTCGGAGGCGGCGCATCCCTCCAGTTCCTATACGTGGCGATGAACTTCCTTGAGAAAAAGGCGGCCTACCTGGACACCGGTGTATGGGCACACAAGGCCCTCAAAGAAGCGCAGGGTCTCGGCGAAGCCTACGCCATCGCCTGCTCCAAGGATAAAAACTACAACTACATCCCCAAGGGCTACGACATCCCCGCCGACCTTGACTACCTCCACATCACCACCAACAACACCATCTACGGCACCGAGATCCGCGAAGACATGGACTGTCCCGTCCCCCTCATCGCCGACATGTCCTCTGACATCATGTCCCGTCCCGTTGACGTGAGCAAGTATACACTCATCTACGGCGGCGCCCAGAAAAACGTCGGCCCCGCCGGTGTCATCTTCGCCATCATCCGCAAAGACGCCCTCGGCAAAGTCAGCCGCTATCTTCCCACCATGCTCGACTACCGCACCCACATTGACAAGGAGTCGATGTTCAACACACCTCCGGTATTCTCAATCTACATCATGAACGAGACCCTCAAATGGATCAAGTCCATGGGCGGCGTCGAAGCCATGGAACGCATCGACCGCGAAAAGGCAGACACCCTCTACGCAGAAATAGACCGCAACAGCCTGTTTGTCGGCACCGCCGCAAAAGAGGACCGTTCACGCATGAATGTCTGCTTCGTCATGGCTCCCGGCTACGAGAGCCTCCAGGACGAATTCCTCACTTTCGCCAAGGAGCGCGGCATGGTCGGTATCAAAGGCCATCGCTCCGTAGGCGGATTCCGCGCATCTCTCTACAACGCCTGCACCCTTGACGACGTACAGGCCCTCGTTGACTGCATGAGAGAATTTGAAACACTGAAAAAATAGCACACACATGAAAATCCTTATCGCCACACAGAAACCCTTCGCTCCCGTAGCCGTTTCCGGCATCAAGGAGATCCTCAACGACGCGGGCCACTCCGTCTGCATACTTGAAAAATATCCGGACGAGGCCGCCCTCATTGCAGAAATGGCAGAAGTCGACGCCATGATCATACGCTCCGACAAAGTCACTCCTGCCGTACTTGACGCGGCCCCCAATCTCAAACTCGTTGTCCGCGCAGGCGCAGGCTATGACAATGTCGACCTCGCAGCGGCCACGGCTCACAACGTCGTAGTGATGAACACCCCCGGCCAGAACAGCAACGCCGTCGCCGAGCTCGCCATCGCCATGATGATCTTCATGGCCCGCACCCAGTTCACACCCTCGACGGGCACCGAAATCCAGGGCAAGACCATCGGTATCCAAGCCTTCGGCAACGTCGGCCGTCTCGTCGGCGCCAAGGCCAAAGCCCTCGGCATGAGCGTCCTCGCCATCGACCCGTTCCTCTCCAAGGACCAGATTACTGAAGGCGGAGCCATCCCCGCAGCATCTCTCGAGGAACTCTACTCATCCTCAGACTACGTCTCCATCCACATCCCAGCCACCCCCCAGACAATCAAATCCATCGGCTACGACCTCATCACCAAGATGCCCAAGGGCGCGACGCTCGTCAACACAGCCCGCAAGGAAGTCATTGACGAAGAAGGACTTGAAAAGGCTCTCACCGAACGTGAAGACCTCAAATACGTCACCGACGTCGCTCCGGACAACTACTCCGCTCTTCGCGAAAAGTTCGGTACACGCATTTTCGCCACTCCCAAGAAGATGGGAGCCCAGACTGCCGAAGCCAACATCAACGCCGGCCTTGCCGCCGCCCGTCAGATCGTCGAATACTTCGCCACCGGCTCCACCCGTTTTCAGGTAAACCGTTAATACGTTTTCAGGCAAACCAGATATCTGGTTTGCCTGAAACTACTATCTTTCCAGTTCCGCACTTATCATTCGGTCATTCCACATCTGACTGGAGATGAATATGGACGGCGAAATCCTTTTGAGAAATACCCCGCGCAATCAACTCATCCTTGATAACCTCGCCCGGATGCGTAGCTGTAAAGTTCTTTTGAACCATAAAGTGTATTTTTTCGGTTTGCCCTGTTAAAAGGTGTGGATTGCGAGGCCGGAGCGGAGCTTGGGTTCGAACCAGGTGGTTTTGGGAGGCATGATGTTGCCGGTGTCGGCGATGTTGATTAGCTGCTCCATGGAGACAGGGTAGAGGGCGAAGGCGACTTTCATCTCGCCGGAATCTACGCGGCGCTCAAGTTCGCCGAGACCGCGGATGCCGCCTACGAAGTCGATGCGCTTGTCGGTGCGGAGGTCCTTGATGCCGAGGATGCGGTCGAGGACGAGATTGGACAGGACGGTCACGTCGAGAACTCCTATAGGGTCCTTGTCATCGTAGCGTCCGGGACGGGCGATGAGCTTGTACCATTTGCCACTGAGATACATGCCGAACTCATGAAGGGCGGAAGGTGCAGAAGAATCCTCCTTCACTTCAAAGTCCTTTCTGAGAGCCTCCACGAACTCTTCTTCAGAAAGGCCGTTGAGATCTTTCACGACACGGTTGTAGTCCATGATATGGAGTTCACTCTCCGGAAAACATACCGCCATGAAGAAGTTGTATTCTTCGTCGCCGGTGTGATTCGTGTTGGCTGCGCGGCGCTCAGCACCGACGCGAGCCGCCGCAGCTGTGCGGTGGTGGCCGTCAGCTACGTAGAAGGCATCCACGTCATGCGAGAAATATTCGGTAATCTTTGATATCGAAGCATCATCGGAGATCACCCAGAAGGTGTGTCCAAAACCGTTTTCGTCAGTAAACTTGTATTCAGGCTCTCCTGCGATGGTGCGCGCCGTGATCTCAGCAAGGCCCTTGTGGTCCTTGAAAGCGAAGAAGACAGGCTCGATATTAGCGCTCTGGTTGCGGACATGCACCATGCGGTCGTCCTCTTTGTCTTTACGCGTGAGCTCGTGCTTTTTGATAATGCCTGACGCATAATCGTCGGTGTGGGCGCAGAGCACGAAGCCGTACTGCGTGCGGTCGCCCATGGTCTGGGCGTAGATATAGTAGCACTCCTTGGGATCGCGCACGAGCCAGCCGTTTTGCTGCCATTTCTTGAAATTGGCGACGGCACGCTCGTAGACACGGTCTTCGTGCTCCCCGGCTATGGGAGTGAAATCGATTTCCGGCTTGGTGATGTGAAGCAGGGACTTCTCTGTGGCGAGACGGCTTGCCTCCTCGGAATTAAGAACGTCATAAGGCGGCGCGGAGACTTCTCCGGCCATGGCTTTGGGCGGACGGACCGCCGCAAAAGGCTTTACTCGTACCATTTGTGTAATTTTGGTTATCGCGTGTGGTGAGACATATGTCGATTACTACAAATATAACCAAATTACACTATTATTCCATGTCTCCGGCGATTATTCTTTCGCTTTCATCAGGGTCGAGGAGGCGGGAGCGCATAAAATCGCGGCGGCGGGCCCTGATCTTGTCATAGTTGCGTACGACAAAGTATTCCAGATAGACAGAAACATTGGCAAGCACGAAATACAGGATGGTCTGTATGGTCATTGCCACCAGCTCCGGCGCTATTGTCAGCAACGTGCCTCCGGCCGTGTTGAGATTGATGAATGCACGGCATCCATAAGTGGACGGGAATATGGTCGCCAGCGCCCTCCAGTACCATGGCATCGCGGTCGATGGCCATGAGAAGCCGGTCAGGAAGAGACATATCGGTGAAATGGAGAGGAACAGCACGAACACTGTCTCTTTTCTCGTAATCATGGTACTCCACGTGAAGCAGAAGAATACGCAGTCCAGAAGGTAAACAAGCAGCAGAATCTCGACCTCCCACCAATCGGCCCTCTGCGGGAAATTGAACAGGTAGGGTATCAGCTGCAGCACGACGGTACCTATGAATATATACACCAGCACATACGCCATGGCACGTCCCCAGACAATACGGCCCACTCCCCTGACGGAGAGGATCCTGGGGATATTGACCATATCGTATCCGCTTCGTTTGAAACGCTCCCTGCGGGTGCCCGCCAGCATTGAAGACCCGTAATACATGGTCTGCTGGATGACGAGCATCAGGGCTGCAGACAGGAAGAAAATCGTATAGGACGCAGCTCTGTTGTACGGCATGCTTTCGGATGACTGCACGGGCATAATCAGTTGCTGAGCTTCTTCTCCTACAAATCCGGATGCAGCGTAGTGTTCAGCCTGTATGGTGTGCATCTCATCGAGCATTACGAGGCTCGTCGCCGTTGTCAGGTCTTTATAATAAAGGAAACTTGACATGTCGGCATAGGTGGAGATAACACCCTGCCTGCCGCAAGTCACATTATCATCAAAGTCCGATGGTATCATGATGATGCCGTGTACCTTGCCTTCACGCATGAGGTCTTCAGCCTCGACCATGTCGGCGCAGTGGTATTCGATGGCACATTCGCGGGACGCGTCCACTTTCTGGATATAGCGGCGGCTATATTCCCCGCCGGAATGGTTGACCACAGCCACAGGCATATCGTCGAGAGTGCCGTTGCTGTAGACAAGGTTATACAGTACCGGGTACAGCAGTCCTCCAAGGAAGAAGATGATCAGCACGCCGCCGTCGGTGAAGATGTCATGCAGTTCCTTGACGAACATGTCCATCCAGTCGGCGAACCATTTGCCCAGATATGTATGATGTTTTCCCATGATGAGAGATTATTCCGTTTTGTAATTCTGGTGACGATAGGCGTCTGCAAGCCTCCACATAGAGAGCGGCGGCAGCACGAGGAACACGAGGAGGTGTATCACCTCTTTCCACCATCCGGCGAAGCCTGACGCGAATATCGCTTCCTGAACATAGAAAAGATAGTAATGCCTGAGGGGAAATGCCATGGAGAAGCTCTGGATATAAGTCGGCATCACCTGCACCGGCAGGGTGAATCCCGTCAGCGAGAACGCCAGCACACTGTATATGGCACCTATACTGATGGCAAGGCGCAGCACCGGAATCATCGACACTATGAAGATGCCCACAGCTTCAGCAGAAGCTACCAGAAGGAGCATTGCAATGAACATATTCCCTATTGATCCAGCCAGCGGGAAATTCATCCAAACATAGAGCACCATCAGCGTGATGATTCCCAGAACCGTGAAAATCAACGTGTAGGGAATCAGCTTGCCCAGCAGTGCGACCTCGATGGAGTCGCCGGCGCTGCGCATAAGGTGCTTGGACGTGCCGTACTTTAGTTCCGTGCCGAGGGTATATATTGTGATGAGAATCACTATCATCTGGAGGATGCCGGGAAGGAGGATGTTGCAGAGGTAGACGTTGTAGTTGGTGGTGACGTTGCCGATCTGGTGCTGATCCAGCCGGATTGGCTGGATGCGGTTCATTATTTCAGCTTCGTTGACGCCTTTGGCGCGAAGAACCTGGCGCTGGACGGCTCCGTTGGTAAGGTTTATCATTTGCAGCATGTCCTTCCATGCCAGCGAGCCGCCGACGAAGTAGAGGGTGTTGACGTAGTAGGACATGGTTGGACGACGGTTGGCCTGGATGTCGGCGTTGAACCCCTCGGGAATGAGGACGTAGCCGTTGATGTGGCCGCGCTGCATGTCGATGCGGGCTTCGTGGAGGTCGGTGTATTTGACCACGGCTCCGAGCTGAGTGGCATCCAGTTGCTGAGAGAAGGACCGGGATGTGGAGGAGTTGTCCAGATCCACGACTCCGATGGGGAGGTCATGGGGC
>JAFZPY010000126.1 GCA_017552475.1 Bacteroidales bacterium
ATGGCGATACCTGCGACAGGCTTGCGGATCTGGACGCCTGCGTCCATGAGGGCGAGACAGCCGCCGCAAATGGAGGCCTGTGAGGATGAGCCGTTGGACTCAAGGATATCGGAAACTACGCGCACTGCGTAGGGGAATTCGGGAGCTTTGGGCATAACGGCCTTGAGGGCACGGAATGCAAGGTTGCCATGGCCGACTTCGCGGCGGCCGACGCCACGCTGGGCCTTGGCTTCGCCTGTGGCGAAAGGAGGGAAGTTGTAGTGGAGCACGAACTGCTGGGTGTCCTGTACGAGCACTTCATCCATCTCCTTCATATCGAGCTTGGTGCCGAGGGTGACACTGGCGAGGGCCTGTGTCTCACCACGGGTGAAGATGGCGGAACCGTGAGCGCAGGGGAGATAGCCGACCTCGCACCAGATAGGACGTACGTCCTTGGTGCCACGGCCGTCAAGGCGGAGACCCTCATCGAGGATGAGGTTGCGCATGGCGGATTTCTCCTCGTCGTGATAGTATCTTGCGACCATCTTGCCTTTTGCCTCCTGATCCTCTTCGGACAGGGTGTCAAGGAAGGACTGCTTGAGGGCTTCGAAAGCCTCGGTCCTCTCCTGCTTGGGCTTGGCTGCCTTGGCGATATCGTATGCTTTCTGGTAGCAGAACTCGTGAACGGCCTTCTTGAGGTCTTCGTCCTCTTCGTCGTGAGGATAGTCCCTCTTGACGTCCTTGCCGAGCTCCTTGTTGAGCTCCATCTGCACGAGACACTGCTTTTTGATCTCTTCGTGAGCGAACTTGATGGCTTCGAGCATATCGTGCTCGGATACCTCGTTCATCTCGCCCTCGACCATCATGATGTTGTCGTATGTGGCGGCAACCATCAGTTCGAGGTCGGCTTTCTCCATCTCGGAGAAAGTGGGGTTGATGACGAATTTGCCGTCGATACGGCAAACCTTGACCTCGGACACAGGGCCAAGGAAGGGAATATCGCTGGTAGCGAGGGCTGCGGAGGCAGCGAGTCCGGCGAGGGCGTCGGGCTGGATGTCCTTCTCAGCGGAAATAAGGTTGATCTGTACAAAGATAGCCAGGTGGAAATCATCCGGGAACAGAGGCCTGAGGGCCCTGTCCACGAGACGGGCTATAAGAATCTCATAGTCTGAAGCCTTGCCTTCACGCTTCATAAAACCGCCGGGGAAACGGCCTGCGGCATAGAATTTCTCTTTATAATCGACCTGCAGGGGGAGGAAATCAGCGTCCTCGGCTGCCTCCTTGGCACAGGTAACGGTGGCAAGAAGCATAGTGCCACCCATCTTTACGACAACGGCGCCGTCGGCCTGTTTGGCCAGTTTGCCTGTCTCAATTTCGATTGTCCTACCGTCGGACAATTCAATCTTCTTGGTGATAACGTTCATTACTTTAATTACTTACTGTTTTCGTACATTCGGGGCCGCCGGAACGGTTCGGGAAAGCTTCAAAACGAAAAGAAGGGAGAGATTCCTTTGGAGAACCCCATCCCTTCGTCTTTTCCTATTGTCGTCGATTATCGACGGAGACCAAGCTCCTTGACAATCGCTCTGTATCTCTCGATGTCAACTCTCTGGAGATAGTCCAGAACCTGACGTCTTTTACCTACGAGACGGAGAAGAGAACGGCGGGTAACATTATCCTTCTTGTTCTTCTTCACATGCTCGGTGAGGTGATTGATACGGTAGGAAAATAAAGCAACTTGACTCTCAGGTGAGCCGGTGTCCTTATTAGACTTTCCGTACTTTTCGAAAATCTCTTGCTTTTTGTCTGCCTGTAAATATTCGGCCATAATGCAAAAAATTACGTTAATGATTAATTATAAACACGCTCTTTCTGGTCGAAAAAGCGTGCAAATTTAGGCATAAAATCCGATAAAACAAAGCCTTTGCGGCAAAAAGTCTATTTTATAGGTATTCTATATCCATGTGATAGTCCCATAGAGGGAAATAGAGGTTGCCGCCAGACCATTCCACCTCGCCTCTCTGGAAGTCCACAGTCTCGCTGCGGGGGTATTTCTTGGCAGGAGAAAGAGGATAGCTGTAGTCGCTGTTGACATAGAGACGGTAGGAGTCGATGCCGCCGAAGTAGAAGAATTCAGCTTCAGGAAGATCCATCTTCCACCGGCAAGGCTCATCCACGGCCCAGATGCCCATATAGGGGGCATTGCGGATAGCAAACGGAGGTATGCCGAAAGACGTGTCGACAGGGAGCCATCCATATCCTTCGAAATAGATTTCACCCCAGTCGTGGAGATTCCATTCGCCCGGGTGCATCATGAAGCCGCTCTGCCAGCGGGCCGGAATGCCTTTGATGCGGCATAAGGTCAGGAACAGGAGGGTAACCTGGCCACAGTCGCCGTGACCGTTGTCAAGGACGTATTCGGGGATGTTGTCGAGGGTGGAGTATTCGCGGGCCGACGCCCAGGGGAAATTGTCATTGACCCATGTGAACATACGGCGGGCCTGGAGATAAGGGCTGTCAATGCCGGCCGTGAGGGAGTCGGCGATGGCGCGCAGGCGCGGGCTGAAAGTCATGTGGGGCTGGCGTTCGGAGGTGTAGTAGATGTAGCCGCGGCCGGTTGTGTTGTATGGCCTGATGGAGCCAGGGTCGACGGGATGCCATTCGCCCCAGGCAGTGTATTCGAATTGTTCGGAGAATACGGTGGGCTGTCCGGCCACGGCCTTCTTTTCCATGTATAGAGTGCTGTGGGGATGCGATTCGGGGGCAAAGACGTACTCCGCTTCGCTGGCAGAGATGAATTTGATGTCGGTCTGGCGGGCCACGTCGGCACGGGGATAAGGGAGCCAGCAGCGAACGGTCTCGCCGTCAGGGACTGCATCTGCATCGACGGTGAGGGTATATGTGACGCGCATGCGTGCCGGAGCTGAGTGGTATGGACGGGCCTTCCCCAGGAGAAGGTTGTCTTTGACGCCGCTGACGATGGCGGGGATGTTGAGCGCGTCAATGGCATTGTGTCCTGATGGTCTGTCGAGGGTGGTGTCATTGGCTGCAACTATTGCGTAGCAGTCGGGATCGATGCGGAAAAGGTTGGGAGCCGCATTGCGGAAGTAGCGCACAGTCTCGGGAGTGCCGTCTCCGTCGAGGTCAAGCATCTTGTTCTCGAGGCGTCCGGAGGCTGTCCAGGCATCTATCTGGGCTTCCGTGACGTCTGGAATGTATTGCCTTATGTACTCGGTGACTTCGCCGCGAGTGCGGCTGAAGTCGGTCTCGATACGGGAGGCGAGGTCGGTCTCCCATGCTTTTTCGCGGTTGCGCAGGTCTATCCGCTGATAGAGCCACCAGCCGGCTATGCCGACACAGCAGACTCCGAATATGATATTGGACAGTTTCATGACTTGACCGGGATTACGCCGATGCCGGGACGATCGGGAATGGTGAGCTTGCCGCCCACAACCTTGACGCCGTCGAAGCAGTCATTGGCGATGAGAAGGTTGCCATCGAGGTCTGCAAAGTCTACCGCAGGAGAGAACTGGGCGGCGGCGGACACAGCGCACGATGTCTCGGTCATGCAGCCGACCATGACTTTCATACCGTTGCCGCGGGCGAAGTCAACCATCTTGTGGCCTTCGAGCATGCCGGTGCATTTCATCAGTTTGATATTGATGCCGCTGTAGGCGCCTTTGAGGTAATTGATGTCGCGCAGGCGCTGTATGGACTCGTCGGCGAAGATTGGAAGAGGGCTATGTTCCGTGATCCAGGCAATATCGTCAATGCGAGTCTTGTGCATAGGCTGCTCGACCATGACAATGCCGTGCTCTTGAAGCCAGAATATCTCATCGAGAGCCTGCTGACGGTCCTTCCAGCCCTGGTTTGCATCGACCGCTATTGGAAGGTCGGTAACCGAACGGATAGTCTCGATCATCTCCTTGTCATTGTCGAGTCCGACTTTGACTTTGAGGATATTGAACTTGCCGGCGCATTCGAGGGTCTTCTCACGCACGACGTCCGGAGTGTCGATGCCGATGGTGAAGGTCGTATCAGGCGCCTTGGCGGCATCATAGCCCCAGAGGCGGCACCAATTGACACCCAGGAGTTTGCCCACGAGGTCGTGCAGCGCGATGTCTACTGCAGCCTTGGCGGCCGTGTCACCGGGAGAGAGACTGTCGACATAGGCCATGATTTCTTCTATCTGGAAAGGGTCCCTGAACTGCGAAAGGTCGACTTTCTGAAGGAACGAGGTCACGCTCTCGACGGTCTGTCCGAGGTAGGGCGGCATGGATGCTTCGCCGTAGCCGGTGAATCCTTCGTAGTCAATCTGGACCTGCACGTCAGGAGTGGTGGTGCGGCTGTATGAAGCCACGGTGAAGACGTGGGCAAGATGCAGTTCGTAGGGATAGAATTTAAGTGTCATGCCACCTTTTGCGGTATTGATATTGAACGGACGGGGGACATTGTCGCCCGGACGGCAGCCCATGAATGCTCCGAGGCCGATTGCCGCAAGGCCGGCCGTCTTGATGAAGTCTCTTCTGCTTTGCATAGTGTGTGTGGTTGTGTATAGATTGGTTATTCGTTATAGAACTGGTTGGTGGCGGTGGTGGTGAGACCTTCCATTTCATTGATATAAGGGAGTATCCTCGATGCATACAAGAGACGTTTGGTGTCAGCCTCATCGTAGAGAGGGTCGTCGGGCATGAAGCTGCTGACATGTACGTAGCCGAGGGAGTGGATAAAATAGCCGTCACCAATGTAGAAGCCTACATGACTTACACGGTCGCGTGCCCCGTCAACGCCGAACTTACCAAAGAAAAGCAGGTCGCCGGGAAGCAGATTGGAGAAGTCAGCTGCAATATGTATGCGTTCTCCGCGAGGCGCCATCTGACTGGCATCGCGGGGAATAATGATGTCGTGCATGTAAAGGGTAGCGCGCACGAAGCCGCTGCAATCGACGCCTTTGGGCGACATGCCGGCCCAGAGGTAAGGGATGCCGAGGAAGCGGTGGGCCGTGGCAAGAACGGACGCGGCGTCCTGGCGCAAGCCCTTGCGCCAGTCTTCTTCACGGGCAGATGCGCTGCGGAGCACATAGCCCTCGCGGCCGTCGGGGAAGCCGACTCGGAAAAACTTGCCTTTGGTGCCGAGATAGCGCAGTCTGTTGCCTCCGACTATATCGGAGACCGGCGCGGATTTCACATCAGGGGCAGAGTAGACAATGCCGTACATATCGGTCACGATGACTTTCTCCGAGCTATTCCATGCAGAGTACTCTTCTGCGGACATGGGCGCAACGGCTTCGTTCAGGACCCAGCCTTTGTATCCGTCCGGGGTCTGGATCTGCAGCCATCGGCCTTCCTGAAGGATGTGCACGGGCGTGCCCATAATCGCTTGCGTAATCATCTCGGCGCTGTAGTCACCGGTGTCACGCATGTTTGCAACCGAGAGTGTGATGACACCCCTGTCAGCGGCGCGCATAGAGAAAGCCGCGAGTGCGGCCAATAAAAAAATGACTGTCTTTTTCATGCGATAAAGATAGTCATTTTTAATTAAGAAATAAACGGGAATGGTCTATTTCTTTTTCAGCAGGTCGCGGATCTCTTCAAGGAGGACGACATCGTCGGGCTTGGGAGCCGGGGCCTCAGGTTCTGCCGGAGCTTCCTCTTTCTTGGTGAGGTTCTGAGCCTTGACGATGGCTCTGATGACCACGAAGATGCAGAAGGCAATGATGAGGAAGTCCACAAGGGTCTGAATGAAGTTGCCATAGGTCAAGGTGACGGCAGGTTTGACAACTGTCTCACCGTCCATAACCGCTCCGCGTAGTGTTACGGAAAGCGTGGTAAAATCCACGTTGCCGAGGAGTGCGCCGACCAGGGGCATGATAATGTCATTGACAAGAGATGAAACGATCTTGCCGAATGCACCGCCGATGACAACGCCGACAGCCATGTCGATTACATTTCCTTTCATGGCAAAGGCCTTGAAATCAGTCAGAAAAGAAGATTTGGACATAGTGTATAAAATTTAAGTGTGAAGTGTCGTGAATATGCGAATATATAAAAAATTCCAAATATATATACTATGACATTTCCACAGGTATAATGGTTCCGTCGGAAGCGAACCGCAGGCGGTCCATGCACACGACGCGGTTGTTGCCGTCGGAGCGGTCTGCATCCATCGGATGGCGATGATAAATGATATAGTAGTCGTCACCATGGCGGACCACACTGTGATGGCCAGCACCGGTACCGTGGATATTATCCGCCTTTAGGATTGTACCGACCCTGTCGAACGGGCCGAAAGGACTGTCGGCGATCGCATATGCGACACAGTAGTCGTCACGTGTCCATCCGCCTTCGCTCCACATGAAGTAATACTTGCCGTCCCTGACCAGCATGAAGGGGCCCTCGACATAGTTGGCCGGAGTGACCTCCTTGTAGATTTCCCCGTCATCGAACGGAATGATGGTCTTGAAGTCGTCACTCAGACGCACGAGGTTGCAATGCTGCCAGCCGCCATAGTACATGAGCCACTGGCCCGTCAGGTCATCGTAAAATACAAACTGGTCTATCGGCTGCGCACCATTGACGATTTCATTGATGAGAGGGCCTCCTGCAAGATCGGCGAAGGGGCCCTCCGGCTTTTCGGCGACGGCTACTCCTATGCCACCCACCTCGCCCTGATGCACATCGTTGCATGAAAAGAACAAGTAAAACCTGCCGTCTTTGGCGACTATCGAGGGGGCCCACAGGGCCTGCCACAGCCATGTAATTTCATCCGAGCTTATGATGTTCTCATGTTTGGTCCATGTCCGGAGATCGCGTGATGAGAATGCATCCAGGTGCAGCTGCTCGCCGTAAGGATGGGAGTATATGGGATATATCCACAATTCGTCGCCGATCATAATGCCTTCTGGGTCGGCATAACGTCCAGGGAATAGAGGATTGGTCCACGATTCCCAGGTGGAGCGGGTAGTGTTCATGCACTGGACAGCGCTCAGGGCAACTAAGATGATGAAGGAAATAGCTATGTGTTTTTTCATGTGGTAAAGTTAGGAAGAAATCGGCTTTAGTGCAAGGGATTCGCCGGCCGCATAATCGTGTCAGGAGGCCAGCACACAAGCAATTATTTATTTTAAATATTTTATTTTCAAAAGATTTGTAAAAATATTTTGCGGAGAAGGATAAATATTTATATATTTGCGAAGTAATAGTAAGTGTGCTTAATTTTGTGCAGCCACTAACGCGAAAATAATAATGCTATGAGAAAAACTATTCATCTAGCCCTTGCCATCGGCGCCATCGCGCTAGCAGCATCCTGTTCAGAGGAACTTGACGGACCCGTCCCCCAGACCGCGGGATCCGAGGTTAAAGCCCCCATGCGCTTCTCCGCCGTCAATTCCGCTACATCATCAATCCTCGACATCTCCACCTCCGTCACCACCAGGGCATCCCTCTCAGGGAGTGACCTCCGGTGGCAGAATGGTGACAAGATCGCCATCTACGAGTATCTCGGCGCAGACCTCTTTCAAAAGGACATCTGCTCCACCACATCCGATACCCGTTCAGGGGAATTCACCCCGGAAAACAACACCTACAACACCGACTGGATCACTAATGCCGGTTCCGACCTCGAGAAGTACGCCTTCTGCGCCTACTATCCCGAGTCGGGGCTCAAGAACCCAGTCGACGATGCGGTCATCCTGACCAACGTCTCCAATGTCCAGTCCGGCACGCCCGACGGCATCGGCCCTAACCTTATCTGCTGGGCCCGTGACGACAGCAGGACCCGCGCGGACATCCTGTCCGGAGCGGGATACCCCACGCTGTCCTTCTCCCCGAGGATGGCCATAATCAATATCAATGTCAACAACTCCACGGACACCCCTCTGACCATAACCGAACTCACCGTCACGGCCGACGAGGGCATCCTCTCAGGCGCGGCGGAACTCCATATCCCGACCGGCGCCCTCACCGTCATCAATGACGAACTCTATCCCGGCTCATCCTCCATCTCCGCCAGCCCCTCGGTCGTAGCACAGCAGGCCGGCGAAGTCACGATTCCCATCGCCGTTCTGCCCAACTCCGAGATCTCCTCACTGTCGTTCAACATGGTCGCATCGTCCGGCGGGCACATCTATTCCGTCGTCATCCCCGATGCACCCATCAGCAACATCATATCCGGATACATATATGAAGTCGATGCCGGCATCACCGCCATCCACAGGAAAGCGAGCGGCGTGACCGTCATCAGCCCCGCCGCCACCCTCTGGACCGGCAATACCGCCACATATACCGCCTCCGTGGAATATCTCACCGGAGATCCCGAGATCGGCGACGCCATCTGGGAGTCATCAGATGAGACCGTCGCCACCGTCGATCCCGAGACCGGCGTAATCACCGCCGTAGGACCCGGTACCGCCAGCATCGTCGCCAAAGCGGCCTACGACGCATCCATCTTCGATTCCCAGGAGGTCCATGTCAACGCCCTCACCGGCATCGGCATCACCGATACCTTCCTCAGCATCCAGAAGAGCCACTCCGCGACCCTGACCGCCTCCATGATCATCAATGACGGCGCCGCCACCTACGGCACCATCCCCGAGGATGTCTGCATCTGCTGGTCATCCGAGGACATCCAGACAGCATCCCTTTCGGATGAAGCCAGGATCAGCGGCCAGAGCGTCACCATATATGCTAATGAAGCAGGTTCGACCATTGTCACCGCATACATGCCCGAGGGAACCTGCGGCAACAACCCTCTCATTGAGAGCGTCTGCGCCATCTACGTCTGCCTCACCGTCGGTGACGTCACCATGAACACCCCCGCCGCCACCCTGTGGAAAGGCAATACCACCACCTATTCCGCCACCGCCACCTACGAGACGGAGGTCCCGGACCAGAACGTCACATGGTCATCCAATGACGAATCCGTCGCCACCGTCGATCCCGCCACCGGCCTGGTGACCGCCGTCGGCAACGGCGCCGCCGTCATCACGGCCACTTCAGCCCACGACGCCACCAAGACTGCCGCCCAGGCCGTCTACGTCAATACTCTCACCGACCTCAACATCTCGGCGGCCACACGTTCCGTCCGGAAGAACGAGACCACAACCCTCACCGCGACACCTGTCGTCAACGGCGGCGGCTCCTCATACGGCACAGTCCCGGCCATCACCGTCAACTGGTCATCAAGCGAGACTGAAAAAGCCACGGTATCCAGCGCAGCCGTCTCCAGCAGCGACGAGGTCACCATCAGCGGCGTCTCCGCCGGCTCATCCACTATCACCGCCAGTGTAAATGCCAATGTCAACGGCACCCACAGCGCAGTCTCAAAGACCTGTGACCTCACCGTGACCGACGTCTCCTCCGTCGCCATGGTCACCGGCGCAACCACCCTCTGGCGCTATAATTCCACCACTTTCACCGCCCGCATCACATACGGCAGCGGCGCTACTTCCACCTCCGCTTCCCTCTTCAACTGGACATCCTCCAACCCCGCAGTCGCCTCTGTCAACTCCAACGGCGTCGTCACTGCCAATGCCATAGGATACGCATACATCTACGCCACCTCCAAGGAAGATGGTGCCCGTGTCGGCTCCCAGGTGGTCTATGTCCAGGCTCTCGCGCTTTCGAATACGACTATATATGTTACTACTATGGATATTTTTATTGTTGGCAGTTCTGCTAAGGGTGTAACCGTCAACAATGAGACAAGCGCTGGTACAGTCTCTACAGGAAATGGCGGCAGTGCAACAGCTTCATATAAGTATGTTACAATCTCTTTCGCTCCTGGTACTCCCGGATGGCCAGTTCTGGTTAATTACTTAGGTCAGAGCGTAACGTACTCTGGTGGTATCTCAGTGAACTGGAGCGCAAGCGGAGGGACATTCTTAAGTGTCGCGTCATCCAGTGTTTACATGTATTATTACTCAGTCTTCGGTAATGCAGGACCGGTAGTTTATGCCACTATTCCAGCTGGACGATATGGAAATCCCTCAGCTGTCACAATAGCATGGGCCCTTGAAAGCAGTATATACTAAACCCTGATAATCCCGATGATGTACTCAGTCTATCTTATTCAGAGTTATCTGCTCTCGAAACATCAGGATGTGTATTTATTACATCAACGGGATATCGTTGGGGGCCAAACTATGATTATTCGCTGTACTGGATTGGAGCGTACTGGGCAAGTGATGGCTCTTTTGGTTTTGATAATGATAATCACTCTGCTTCTGGTGATCTCGCTGATATTTTTATTGGCAGAGGAGTACGCTTGGTACAAGCTATAAACGGAATTTAATGATGCTTAAATAAAGATAAAGATCAGGAGAGGACGGACGACAAGTCGTGGCTACGAACAGTCCGTCCCCTCCTTTTTTCTTTGCGGTGAGTGAGGGCAAGGTCAAACGCGGCGTAGAGGTGTTGAAGGGCTGGGGATTGGACGTTGTCGTCGCTTCAAATGTCCTTAAGGAAGACCATACCTATGCAGGGACGGTAGAGGAGAGGGCCGTGGAGCTGCTGGCCGTAAGGGTGTGAGGTTTTTTCATATGGTAAAGATAGGGTTTTCTACCGAAAAAGTTTATTTTTGTGTCAAACAATTTGAGTTATTATGAAAAAAATTCTGGTGCTGGCGCTGTTGTCCTTTTCTTTCCTGTCGCTGCGGGCTGGTGAGATTGTGACTGACAGCCTTTACAGCAAGGTGCTCGGTTCCGCAGTGAAGTATAATGTTTATCTGCCTGAAGGTTATTCGGCCGGGCAGCATTATCCTGTAGTGTATCTGTTGCACGGGCTGAGCGATGATTATACGGCCTGGGAGGAAAGAGGGCGCATGAAGATTGTTACGGATGAGCTCATGAAGTCGGGCGAGGCCAGGAAGATGGTGATTGTGATGCCAAACGCAGGAGGGCCGGACACGCATAATATGTGGAACGGGTATTTCAACATGCCCGGCTGGAATTATGAGGATTTCTTCTTTGAGGAGTTCGTGCCTTCGGTGGAGGGTAAGTATTCTTGTGGCGGCAGCAAGGGACAGAGGGCTGTGATGGGGCTCTCGATGGGCGGCGGCGGCAGTCTTGTGTATTGCCAGAGGCATCCGGAGATGTTTTCAAGCTGCTATGCCATGAGCCCGTGGCTGGACAATGACGGGGATGAGCTCAAGTCTGCGCATAAGGATAAGCTGTACCTTGTAGCCAAGGCTGTCAGGGAGCATTCGGCGTTGGATTTCCTGGATAGGGCCGATGCAGGGACGGTGGAGAAGTTGCGGAGCGTGGCCTGGTTTGTGGACTGCGGAGATGATGATTTCCTGTTTCACTTGTCAGTCGCATTTCATCAGAAGATGAAGGCGGCGGGAGTCCATAGTGAACTGCGGGTCAGGGACGGCGTGCATAATTGGGAATATTGGCATCTGGCGCTGAGATGGTCATTGCCGTTTGCGTCAAGGAATTTCAAGTAGTTACCAGCCAAAGATGTTGCGGAGAATCCACCAGAGGGCGATAATGATGATTATTGCCCATGGCAGGATTTTGTTGTGACGCCTGGGCGGCTTTATGATCTCCGCAAGAAGGAGGATTATGAGGAGGGGAATGGAGATGACGAGGGCGGCGTTGTATCTTACGGCAGCGACAAGGTCTTTGTTAAGCAATTGGTGCAACGCCCGTTGGGAGCCGCAGCCGGGACATTTCAGGCCTGTCGCCCAATGGAATGGGCACCTGGGGAAGATGTTGTCGGCGGGGTCGAATCGCGCGTAGATATAAAGCGCAAAGAAGGCTGCTATGGCGGCAAGCGCCCAAGCGGCCTTCTTTGTATTGGGTGTCATTGTGTTGATTATTTGCAGAGGAAGAGGGTCTCGTTGAACTTCCTGTAGTTGTACTGATAGGTCCTTCTCTGGGCGGAGAAGATGTCTATCAGCCACCAGATGCCGCAGCCCTGGCAGGTGAGAACCTTGAGGACACCCATACCGATGTCGCCGAGGAAGAAGCGCTCCCAGCCGAGCAGAATCGCAATGATGAGGATAACCGTCGGCTTCTGGAGGCCGAGTCCCATAAGTGGAGCTGACTTGGAGTCGTCCACTTCTGCCAATTTGTTCTGAACGTCCTGCAATGCCAGCATATCGAAGCAATCGCCGTTCTTTAACATGAATGCCTGTACATATTCTGCTTTCATAGGAGCAAATGATTATTGGTTAAACTATGCAAATTTAAGAGTTTTGATGGAGTGTGCAAATATTTTTGAGGGGATTTAGTCGCTTCGCGCCGACATCCCTGCCTCCTCGCCGGAGGGGCCCTGCAAAGCATGGAATGGCATCTCGGGCCTTCGGCCCTCTGGTGCTTTTTCATTGAACGACCCTTATGAGAACAAGTTCTCAACGGGCCGTCCAACAAAAAAGCACCGCAGCTTCGCTGCGATGCCATTCTTTTTTGCGGAGAGAGAGGGATTCGAACCCCCGGACCCGTGAAGGTCAACAGTTTTCAAGACTGCCGCATTCGACCACTCTGCCATCTCTCCAGATGGAGCTATCGGAGACTTCGGCTCGTACGCCGCCTGATCCGTAGCTTAGGGCCTGCCTTTTTTTGACAGGAGTGCAAAGGTATGCTTTTTTTCTGAATGAGCAAAATAATTATCAGAAAATCACCTTCGTTACTGCATCATTGACCTCGATTGTCACCTGACGGCCGATGTAGAGAGGGTAATTCTTGGTATCGTGACCGCAGGGGGCTCCATAGATTACGGGAATGCCGTATTTCTTGAAAACGCGCGCGGACATTTCTTCAATAGTAAAATTACCCTTTGTAGGACAGTCAGTCAATTCGCCGATGAGAATACCTTTGACGCCTTTGAGCTTACCTGTCAGGTCGAGCTGGGTCAACATACGGTCTATGCGGTATGTAGCTTCTTCGACTTCTTCAAAAAACAGGACAGCCCCATCCAGGTCATATTCATATGGCGTACCTATCTCGCTGGCAATGATGCAAAGATTGCCTCCGACCAGCCTTCCCGTCACGATGCCACGATCCGAAGCAGCATCGGTAGGGAATTCAAAGCCACGGTATTCTCCGAATAGCGCCTGCCTCATATATTCCGTGCTGACGGCATCATAATCAATGGTAGTGAGGACAGGAGAATGCAATCCTTCAATACCAACGCTGTTCAATGCACAAAACACAGCGGTCACATCGCTGAAGCCGGCGATCCATTTTGCACCGCCCCTGGTGAAATCCACCTTGTCAATAATATGTGAGGCCCCATATCCGCCACGTGCCATCACTATGGCTTTAACGGAAGGATCATCAATCATCCTCTGCAACTCCAACGCCCTTTCTTCAACCGTCCCGGCGTAGGTATGGTCATTTTTATACACATTGGAAGCGACAACCACCTCCAGCCCCCAGCTCTTCAATACATCCACACCGCGCTTAACCTTGTTAGCGCTGACTGATGATGATGCAAGACACACCGCCACCTTGTCTCCACGCTTGAGATATGGAGGCGTTGTCATACCATCTGTTCCGGCTGCTTTGCCTGAAGTACAGCCCATGGCCGAAATGACCACCGAAGCCGCAATAGCTAATATTCTTTTCATACGGAAGACAAATATATGGAAAAATCACTAAATTTGCACTCCTGACACACGTCTCAAGGTGAGTTGTCCGAGTGGTTGAAGGAGCCTGCCTCGAAAACAGGTGTACGGCAACGTACCGGGGGTTCGAATCCCTCACTCACCGCAAAAAGGAATGGCATCGCAGCGAAGCTGCGGTGCTTTTTTGATGTCCCGCCGTTGCAAGCTTGCTTGCAAAAGGAGGGGCAGCGAAAAAGCACCGGGGGTCACGGAGTGACACCGATGCCATTCCATGCTTTGCAGGGCCCCTCCGGCGAGGAGTCAGGGATGTCGGAGGGCGAAGCCCGACGAAATCCCGATGAATGAAAATCATGAGACACAACTTTTAGTCTTAGGCATCATCCTGTGCGCAATTGTGCTGATGAAGAAGAAATAGTGTATTCCTGTATAGGCGTGATAACACTTGCAATCATCGGCAATATTTGCTATATTTGCATATCATAGTATTTAAAATGTGCCATAAAGCGCATATTTTACATAATATAGTATGGAATACCGAATAGATAACTACTCCAGGAATCCCAAGTTTTTGCTGGACAGGTTAGCCGCTAATTGCAAGGCCCGGAGGCTGGAGAAAGGATACAGCAGAAGAACCCTGTCAGATTTGACCGGCGTTCCTGCACCCACCATCGAACGATTTGAGAGGACCGGGAAAATTTCGCTGGAGTCCTTTTGCCAGATCGCCATTCTGTTTGACTATTTTGACGAGGTAGCCGCCATACTGAACCATACCAAATACTCCACCTCGCAGGAGCTGGAAAGCATTAATAAAAACCATAACAGAAAGAACGGACGCTAATGACAGGAGTCAAAAAGATTCAGGTGCTGTTTCGCAACCATCCTGTGGGAGTCCTGCAAATGGACCCTTCCCAGGGCGTTTGCGTCTTTGAGTATGACAAATCCTGGCTGGCCGGAGGGTTCTCCCTGTCTCCCACCGAATTACCTCTTCAAAGCGGCCTTTTCTATGCAGATAAGGATAAGTTGGGCGGGGTTTTTGCCACTTTTGAGGACAGCCTGCCAGATGGATACGGCCTGTACCTTCTAGACCGGATTCTTCGAAGACAGGGGTCTTCGCTTCAGGAACTCACACCGCTGCAGAGGCTTTCTATCATCGGCAACGGCGGAATGGGTGCCCTTTCCTACAAACCTGTCATGACGGGCTTCCAGACTCAAGAGGAGCTGGAAGGAGAACAGCAACTTGACTTCTTGCAGGAAGAGGCCCTTAAGGTTCTTTCTGAAGAATCCGGCGGAGATGCCTCTCTCCTGTACTATAACAGTGCCAACTCCGGTGGAGCGCGTCCGAAGACAGTCATGAGGTCCCGGGACGGTTCCCACTGGCTGGTCAAGTTCCGGCACACCTATGACCCTTCCGACATCGGCGAATCCGAATTGCTTTACATGCAAACCGCAAGGGAGTGCGGAATCACCATCCCGCGCATCGGCCTTGTGCGGGACAGATATTTTGCCATAGAACGCTTCGATTATGCCCCGGACGGGCAAAAAGTCCATATTCTCACCGCATCAGCCCTTCTCAAAACCGATTTCCAAAACCAGAATGTAGATTATACCAATCTGCTGGCCCTGACGGGGTATCTTACACAAGATCCCGTTCAGGTAGAGGAAATGTTTCGAAGAATGGTTATGAACCTGGTAGCCATAAACAAGGACGATCACGCCAAGAATTTCTCTTTTATTTGCGAAGCCGGGAAATGGTCTCTGGCTCCGGCCTACGATGTCACATACTCACCGGCTGGCTCCAATGGCGAACATGTCACTTCGCTCTTCTACAACGGAAATCCAGGCCTGGACCTGGTCCTGAAGGCAGGAACAGGGATCCGTATTCCGGAATCCCGCTGTCTGGAAATCATTCGGACAGTCCAATCCGTCTGCGAGAAGAACCTTCCTGTTATAGCAAAGCTATTACCTTAACTTTCACTTCGCCTCGGCGAGGACATAGTAGCACTCTTCATGAGTATCATCCTCCTGCTGATGCAGCAGAGCCGCGAGGGTGGTGGGATTCTCGTAGGTCTTGACGATATCCACATCTGCGGGGAGTGTTTTGAAGGCAGAGGCGTCAATTGAGGCAGATTCACCGATATGCTTATCCAGCAGCCACTTCAGTCCAGCCTCCTGCTTTTTTATAAATTCCGCATCTGAGAGCCCTGATGAATATGCCAGATACAGGGTGACATAGCAGGTCTCGTTAAGCATTTGCGTATCGGTCAAAACAAACTCATATCTGTTGTCGAGTATGCAATATGCACCATTTGCCTTCGGGTTGGCAAGAACAATATCTCCCCCCTTCCAATCAATCCCCAGGAAGTCACGTTCACACATCAGCTGATTCATCGTCGTTTCATACCTCAGCACATTATCCTTATATCCTTTCAGGGAAATCTGGAAGGTCTCATTCTCAAAGAAATATGAGCCCCATTGATGAGTGAATTTCACATGCCCGGGCTTCTTCTTATAAATGCAATACGAATCCGGCATCACCGGAGACACCATGACGATTGAATCATAATACTGCAGGAAATCCGGAAAACCGACTGGATAATACACATCCTGATTATCAACTATCCGAAAGGTCATGAAATCAAAAGGGGCCGCCACGCCCGCATCAAGATTCATCAGCGGCGTAAGCTGCACCATTTTGAGTTTAAATTTTGCTTCATCAGGCAATTCTTCTGACCCTGAAGGCTCCCCGGGTGTATCTGGAATATCTATATCAGTGATCTTGTCATCACCGCAGCCGGCAACGGCGAATGTGCATAGGAGCGACAACATTGCCCCGAATAAGACTCTCGATTTCATGTGCAAATATTATTGTCTGCACAAATATACAAAAAAGTTAACTTTTCACAAGCTTGTACGCAGGAACCAGAAGTTTCATGATAACCCATGCAACAAGATAGGCAAGACCGCAAAAACAGAATAAAATGAAGTAGCCGGCCGGCTTTCCTTCAAATCCAAGGAAGGAAAAAGCGGAGCCCTGCACACCAGCCCAGGTAAACAAGTTACCAGCCACCTTCTGGACAATCATGGAGCCTATCCCTCCGGCCATGGTCCCAATTCCCGTTATGGAGGCCACGGCGCTGCGAGGGAACATATCTCCAATGGTTGAATAAATATTGGCGCTCCAGGCCTGATGTCCCGCCCCGGCGAAGCCAATGAGCACCGCCGGCCACCAGGGGCTATACATTCCAAGAGGCTGTGCTGCAAGGGCGACAAGTGGGAAAAATGCAAAAAGCAGCATTGCAATCATACGGCCGGCATAGGGATGCATTCCTTTCTTTTCAACAAAGAACTTGGGAAGATAGCCTCCGAAAAGCGAGACCACGGTCACAATGACGTACAAGGTAAATATGAGGCCCTGCCCCAGGGAGGACGATGCAGGCGCATCAAACTGATCCTGGAAGTAGGCCGGTGCCCAGAACAGGAAGAACCACCATACGCCATCAGTAAGGAACTTGCCGACAATAAAACTCCAGGTCTGCCTGTACATGAAACACCTGAAGAATGGAACAGGTCTCTCTTCAACAGGCAATTCCGCCGGATCCGAATCATCCTGACGGATATACTCCAGCTCGGCTTTGTTTACATGCCTGCTCTTTTCCGGCTTGTCATACGCAAACTGCCACAAGAACATCCAAAGAAATCCCAGAGCGCCAATGATGATGAACGCCCACTCCCAACCAAGCTGCTTTGCCAATGGCGGAATCATAAGAGGGGCGGACAATGCGCCCACGGAGGCACCGGCATTGAAAACGGACGTCGCAAAAGCCCGGTCCTTTTTCGGGAAATACTCCGCTGTGGTCTTAATGGCTGCAGGGAAGTTACCGCTCTCACCCAAAGCCAGAATGCCACGGCACAAGAGAAACAGATAAACGCTGACCGTTGACGCGGCCAAAGCCCCACGGGCAATCCAGTCCGTCGCAACGCCACATCCGGCATGCAGCACAGCGCCGAATGACCATACGCCAATCGCGATAAGATATCCTTTCCTGGTCCCCATCCAGTCCACGAACTTCCCTGCAAACAGGCTGAACAGTGCATAGAAGATTGAGAACAGGGCGGTAACAGTACCGTAGTCGGCGTCGGTCCACCCAAAATGCGGGGCAATGAATTCCTTGTAGGTCAGAGACAATACCTGACGGTCAAGGTAATTGACCGTAGTCGCCACAAAAAGTAACGAACAAATCCACCACCGCCAGTTGGTCATCAGTTTCTGTTGTGTACTCATTGGTTAGAAATCAAAGTAGCGCTTAGCGTTATTGTAGCAAATATCTTCCACCATCCTGCCGATGAAGTCCAGCTGGGATTCCGGGAGTTTCCCATCTTCAATGTCTTTTCCGAGCATGTCACAAAGTATGCGTCGGAAGTACTCATGACGGGGATAGGAAATAAAACTGCGGCTGTCAGTGAGCATTCCCACGAAGCGGGAGAGAAGGCCCAGACTGCTCAGGGAATCCATCTGGCGACGCATTCCCACCTCGTGGTCCATAAACCACCAGCCGCTGCCGAACTGCATTTTCCCGGGGACAGAGCCATCATTGAACGTATAAGCCATAGCCATCATGACATCATTATCCTTGGGATTAAGACAATAAAGAATGGTCCTGGCAAGTTTGTTCTCCTGTACCAGGCGGTCAAAGAATCGGTGTCCTGCCGATGCAATATTCAAATCATGAATAGCGTCAAATCCAGTGTCGGCACCAATCTCGGCAAACATCCGGGTATTGTTATTTCGTATGGCGCCAATGTGGAATTGCTGTGCCCACCCGGCCTCGGCATCCATTACAGCCTGATCGTGAAGGAATGCACTGCGGAACTTTTCCAGTTCGCCGGCATCGGGAGCGACTCCTTGCAACACCTTCACAAAAATGGATTCTATTTCGGACTCTTTATATGGGGCCGAACAGAAGTTCTCAAGGCCATGGTCAGACAGTTTACAGCCGTTGGCGGCAAAATAGTCATGGCGCTTCTGAAGGGCCTCACGAAGCTCAGAGTAAGAGCCAATGGACATTCCGGCGGCCTCTTCCAGACGCCGGATATACTGCCTGTAAGATGACGGACGCTCAACAGCCATGGCACAGTCCGGGCGCCAGGCAGGAATAATCCTGGTGCCAAAAGGATTTGCCGCAATCATCTTGTGATAGCGCAGGTCATCAGCCGGATCGTCGGTGGTACACACGACTTCCACGTTAAACTTGCGGATGAGCGCCTGTCCCCGGAACCCCGGCAATGCAAGTTTTGCATTGCATTCCTCAAATATTTCCCGCGCAGTAGAAGGGCCCAGCAGTTTATCAATCCCGAATACCCTTGAAAGCTCAAGATGCGTCCAATGATACAGCGGGTTACGCATAGTATAGGGAACTGTTTCGGCCCATTTCTCAAACTTCTCCCAGGAAGACCTGCGACCGGTGATGTACTCCTCCGGGACCCCATTAGCCCTCATTGCACGCCACTTATAATGATCCCCTCCAAGCCAAAGTTCCGTGATATCACGGAACCGGATGTTCTCCGCAATTTGACGGGGCGACAGATGGCAATGATAATCAATGACCGGCATCTTCTCCGCATGCTCATGATAAAGCGTGCGGGCCGTCTCCGTCCCGAGCATGAAATCAGGGTTGATGAAGGCCATATCCATTATGCTTTAAACCAACCGATACACTTCCTGCAGAGAACGGATATGGAATCCCAATCCCCCGCCTGTATTATTTCCTTAGGGAAAAGCTTTGAGCCCATACCGACGGCCGTCACACCTGAACGCGCCCAGGCTGCCAGATTCTCCTCAGTGGGCTCGACGGCTCCGGTCGCCATCAGCATGGCCCAAGGAAGCGGAGCCAGGACATTTTTCACAAAGTCCGGTCCGCCGACCGTGCCTGCCGGAAAGACTTTTATCAAATCACAGCCGAGCTCCATGGCATGTACAATCTCCGTCACCGTACCACAACCGGGACTGTACGATACGCCACGGCGATTGGCCAGGGCAGCCACGTCTTCGACCATGCATGGAGAAACCAGGAAATCGGCTCCCATCTGTAAATACAGCGAGGCGGTATGCGCATCCAGAATAGTCCCGGCTCCCAATGCCATCCCGGGGCAATCCTTCCGTACAAACGCCGCCACCTCATCAAACACCTTATGGCATCCGTCTCCGCGGTTCGTAAACTCAAAAGCCCGGATGCCGCCGTCATAGCAGGCTCTCACCACCTTTCTGGTGAGTTCCACATCATTATTGCAGAACACCGGAACAATGCCGGTATTGCGAATGATATCAAGTGTATCTATCTTACTGAATTTTGCCATAATTATCGTGAAACGCGGCCGGATCCGCCGTTTTTAATAAGTTTTTCCACTTCAGCCGTTGTAACCCGGTTGTAGTCACCAAAAACAGTATGTTTAAGAGCCGATGCAGCCGCTGCGAATTCTATTGCTTCCTGATCGGTATCATATGTTAACAATCCATACAGAAGCCCTCCCATAAAGGAATCTCCAGCGCCCACACGGTCCACTATATGGGTAATATCATAACGACGCGACTGCCACAAAGTCGAGCCGTCATACAAAACACCTCCCCACGTGTTGTGGCTGGCATTGATGCTGCCGCGCAGAGTAACAGCCACCTTGCGGCAACGCGGGAAGCGCTCCATAAGCTGACGGCATACGCTGACAAAAGCACTCTGGTCAATCTCGCCTCCGGCCTTTTCCGCATCAAAGCCCTCCGGCTTAATGCCAAATTCTTTCTCGGCATCCTCTTCGTTGCCAAGAATAAGATCGCAACCGGCTACAAGGGAAGGCATAACCTCCGATGCGTTCTTTCCATAACGCCATAGCTTCTCACGGTAGTTAAGGTCGCAGGAAACTTTCACGCCCATTTCATTGGCTGCCTGAATAGCCTCCCTGCACGCGTCCGCAGCCCCTTGAGACAGGGCCGCTGTGATACCCGTCCAGTGAAACCAGTCCGCGCCTTCAAGCACTTTGCGCCAATCTATCATGCCCGGGAGGATTTCTGAAATAGCGCTATGGGCGCGATCATATACCACCTTGGAGCCACGGGCGACAGCGCCGTTCTCCAGATAATAAATTCCCATGCGTTCCCCACCCCGGATAATGCCGTCAACGTTGACGCCTAGGGCTTTAAGCTCCCCCACGCACGTCTCGGCAATTTCATTTTGGGGAAGACGGGTGACAAAATGGGCCTCAACTCCATAATTAGCGAGAGAAACGGCCACGTTGGCCTCTCCTCCGCCAAAATTCACATCAAACTGCCGGGCCTGGGAGAAGCGCAAATACTCCGGAGGAGAAAGCCGGAGCATTACCTCACCGAATGTAACTACTTTTGACATAATATCTTTGAAAGAGCATATTCAATACCTCTCAGCTCGGCAAGCGAGCGGAGACGTCCATAACAAGAATATCCGGGATTGGATTTCCGGCCCAGGTCATCGCACATCTGGTGGCCATGATCAGGTCGAAGATATATATTGAACCTGCGCCTTTGCTCCACTTCAAGCATGGCCTTCATCATATCGCAGACAGAGACATCTCCTTCAAGCAGATTCGCTTCATAGAAATTGCCGTCAGCGTCACGCTTGGTGGAGCGTAGATGCACAAAGTCTATGCGGTCGCCGAATTCGCGCATCATGGCCGGGCAGTCATTGTCAGCCCGTACGCCAAAAGAGCCCGTACACAGATTCAGGCCGTTGGCCGGGCTGGGGACAGCAGCGACGAGACGGCGGAAATCTTCAGCCGTGGACATGATACGGGGAAGACCCAGAATAGGGTATGGAGGGTCATCCGGATGAATCACCATACGTGAACCCACCTCCTCGCAGACCGGGCATACCTGCTGCAGAAAGAAAATGAGATTGTCGCGCAGCTGTTCTGCATCTATGTCTTTATAGCGATCCAGTTCCTTCTGGAACTGTTCCAGAGTGAAGCTCTCCTCGCTGCCGGGGAGTCCGGCAATCATATTACGGGTCAGGACCTGTATTTCAGAGGGAGACATCGCCTGATGACGGGCCTTGGCACGTGCAATTTCTTCCGAAGTATAGTCATCCCCGGCGCCGGGCCTTTTCAGAATATACAGGTCGAAAGCCATGAAGGCGGCTTTCTCAAAGCGGAGGGCCAGGGAGCCGTCGGGCATCTCGTATGAAAGATCCGTACGGGTCCAGTCCAGAACCGGCATGAAGTTATAGGTTATGACATGAATGTCACATGCTGCAAGGTTCCGGACAGATTGTTTGTAATTTTCGATATAATGGAGGTAATTCCCTTCGCGGGTTTTGATGTGCTCATGAACAGGGACGCTCTCGACCACGCTCCATACAAGGCCTTTGGAAGCACATTCATCCTTGCGTTTCTGTATTTCATCCACGGTCCACACTTCCCCGTTGGGAATATGGTGAAGAGCAGTCACAATATCAGTCACTCCCGCCTGCCGGATATTTTCCAGCTTCACGGGGTCGCCTGGGCCATACCAGCGCCAGCTTTGTTTCATCATGTACATAAGCCTTAGATGCTGAATGTGTTAAACCCGCCGTCAACGGGAGCGATAGTGCCAGTGACGCCCTTGGAAGCGTCGGAGGCCAGATAATGAAGAGTCCCTGTCAGCTCATCTGGTTCAAGGAAGCGGCCGAAGGGGGTATGGGAAAGAATCTTGTGGGACCGGTCGGTGAGAGAGCCGTCAGGATTGGTGAGAAGGCTTCTGTTCTGGTTGGTCAGGAGAAAACCCGGAGCGATGGCGTTGACGCGGATTCCTTCCCCGAATTTAAGAGCAAGCTCACCGGAAAGCCACTGCGTCCAGCTGGCCATACCGGCTTTGGCTATGCCGTACCCGGCGACGCGAGTGAGCGGGCGGAAAGACGACATGGAGCAGAAATTGATTATGACTCCTTTGCCCTGAGCCACCATTGGTCCTATGAAAACCTTTGTTGGGATGACCGTTCCGAAAATATTCAGCTCACAGACGCGCTTCATTGCATCTATATCCAGGTCGGCGATGGTCTGGTCCGGCTGCACGTTGGCCGGGCCCATGTTGCCCCCGGCGGCATTCATAAGAATGTCAATGGTGCCATAGGCTTTGATGATATCACGGAGATTATCCTTCAGCACTTCCTCATCAAGCACATTGGTCGGGAGGAACAATGCCTCTCCCCCGTCTGCTTTAATCTCCCCGACCAGTTTCTCTCCAATCCCGCGGGCGCGCTCCAAATCCAGGAGAACGACTTTACAGCCCTGGGAAGCAAAATATCTTACAATGGTAGCACCCAGAACTCCACAAGCTCCGGTCATCACCACCACCTTGCCTTTGATGTCAAAGAGTTGATTCATATCATTTTTTCATCTTTAATTGCAGATGCCTCCGGTTCTTGACCAGATAGACCATGCATCCGCTGTTGTCTTCACGGAGAAGCGGCAAATCCACTTTTTCCTCCCGATCCAGCCATAACTCGGCATCCACGCCTTCAGGAATATCCAGCGAAATGATGCTACGGCCTTTTTTTCTCAGAGATTTGAAATGGACAGGCCCTTTCAGGGTCCAGACATCAAACTCCGCCTGCTCCAGGCCGGCCGGTTGCGGCCGGATTTTAATCAGGGAACCGTCGGAGGCAAGCGGAACAATTCCGGCTATTCCCTGGCTAAGTGCAATCAGCGGCATGACGGCGCAATGACTCCACTGCGAAGTATTGTCCGGCTGCGCGTCGAAAAACTCTTCCAATGTGTTATTCTCCCAGACGGAGCGCATGCCTCCCCAGCGTGTGCGAAGGCTTTCAAGGACCACATCCATCCTTCCGTACTTCGCAAGGGCCCACATTGGCCACACAAGGTTGCACGGATAGGAAACGCCCAGATTTTCAGGCTGGTTCACCAGAATATCCAGACATTCCGTATACTCACCGCCGGGGCACATGTCATACAGGAGGGCCGTTGCAAGCGACCGGTCGCAGTAGCGGTCTCCCCCGTCCTCTTCCCTCCAGGGAAGATTGAGTACAAAGACTTTCTTGTCGCTGTCCCAGAAGCGCCGTACGCAGGCCTCAAGGATGTCATCGCCATAAGAAAGCGCATCTTCCTTAAGCTCCGGAGCGCCAAACACATCGCAGAGCGGCGCCAATGCATAACGACACATGGCAGCCACGTAGAGGTTCAGGGCAAGCTGCTTTTCACGGTCATTGCGATATGCTTTCTGATCCATGTAGACCGAACACATGCCCAGCCCTACGGATGGAATCAGGTGTTCTTCCCGGTCAGTCAGCGTCTTGAGATAATTGTAGAACTTGACCAGCCTCGGAAAGACCTCCATCAGGTTTTCCTTTTTCCCAGTGTACATGTAATAGTTGTAAACATCGAAGACAAATCCGACGCTATGATCGAGAATCGGGCCCCAGGCCGTCAATTGCAACTGCCGTTCAAAAATTCTTACCATCCTGTCCCACCCAGGCCAGCTGTCCATAAAGAAGCCTTCCAGGGAGCTGCCCTGGCTAAAGGTATTGATATACCGGGCAAGCAGGCTGTCCGGGCGGAAGAACTGATACAGGGCATGTATCTGATGACCGCCATCACCGCTATACTGCTGGCGCTCACGGGCCATACCGTCAACAATGGTTTCCTGTGCGCAGTTATTTATTGTATTTACGGTAGCGTCTATCACCCTCTGAAGGGTGTCGTCAGACACCTTGATCTCAGGCCGCACCGTCCAGGGATAGGTTCTCCTCCGCATACCGATGTCCGAGAGGGTGACCGGTCGGTCAAAGCCCCTGATAAGGAATTGTACCCAGCGATAACTTTCGAAATCGAAAGTCTCAAAGCGGTTGATTCCCTCGCGGCAGATAAAGCGCGTCCACGAATGGAAATGCGAATTCAGGATGGCGGCATGCCCGGGTTCGTGCGCTTCATGTACCAGCATCTCGATGATGGTACCCTCCGGCGCATCTATTGTGAAATAGGGAAAGCCTACACCCTGTTCGTCGAATGCAAAAACATACGAGACCGTCTTCCCTCCCTGCGGTTCAATCACAAATACGTCATCCTCCATACCAGGCTCCAGCACCTTCCACTCATCAACGGAATAAGCAGTCTCATCCATTGCCAAGTCAAAGAAATCCTCAACCGGGACCTTCCAGTCCACCAGCATTGTCTCCCTTAGTTTTGGATGACTTATCTTTTCTTCTCTGAGCAAGGGAACGGAGCGCTGCCGCAATTCGACATCGTCGCGGTTATTACGGCTCTCCCAAAGGTAGTCGCGGTACTGATTGCAGACAGAGGGTTTGTCTCCCCTTCCGTACGCACGTGCAGAAAGCCATTGGCCGTCCATGGCATAATCCGGATCAGTCCAGCCTAAAGGATAGGTTCTTGCATCGAAGCACTCCTGAAGGGAACGCAGGAACCATCTCTTGTACTTGCCAGGCTCCCAGCTGCGGGCCACTTGACAGTGCCAGGAAGTATCTGTAACTATATTCTCACCAGCTACATTTACATTCATCAACAGACCCGGCTTACCAATAGGATCGGTCCCGTCACCGCTGCCGTAGAAACATACTTCGACCGCAATCGTATTGCCCCCTACCCTGAGATAGGGAGCAATATCGACAGGGTCTGCCTCCTGCCATCTTGGGTCGGATGGGGCGGGCCCCCACTGTACCCTCTCCCCGTTGACGAAGAGACGATACCGGCTGTCCGCCACAATCCATCCCCGGGCCTCATCTGGCAATACTCTAACCTCAAAATCCTTTCGAAAGAGTACGAAGGTGTTCTGGGGAGTCCTCGTCGAGGGATACCAAATCCATCTGGCGGGCTGAAGGTCCAGCACATCACCGTAGTCTTTCGCGTGCAGAGCGGCACACAAAAGCAGCGAGGCGGCAAGAGTGAAGAGTTTTCTCACGGTCTGACAGGTTTAAAATCCCGGATTCTGCCACATGACCGTCTTGTCATTGTAGTTGGCGATCTCCTGACTGGGAATCGCATAGAGATAACGGTCGGTGGTAGCCATCTTATACAAGCCGTTTTCGTTCTCGGCACGTCTGAGGAATGCGTCCATCACTTCTACAGCCTTGCCCCAGCGCACGAGGTCGAGCCAGCGAAGGCCTTCGAAAGCGAACTCAACGCGGCGCTCCTGCATGATAGCCTCGCGGAATGCCGCCTGGTTGGGAGTCGTTGTCGCATCAAGGTCAGGCAGACCTGCACGTGAACGGATCTTGTTGATGTACAGGAAAGCATCGCCCGCTGCCTGATAACCGGCCTCGTTAAGGCACTCGGCATACATCAGAAGGACATCGGAATATCTGACTACGGGCATATTGATAGCGAAATCATTGTTATTCACGGGAGTAGCCGTGTAATGAAGCCACTTGCTTATGTACCAGCCGGTTCTGGGAGCGTCGCCAACTATGACGTCGGCAACGACGGACTGGTCCTTGCGCAGGTCGCCCGGTTCGTACGCATCAATCAGGTCTGTTGATACTTCCAGGAATGCGGAAGCGCCGGTGAAGGGAGTGAGCGTTCCATGATAGCCGTCGGGCATGAAAGAGTTCGGGAGGATGTTGCCCTCGCCGAGGCCGCCGTTGGTGAACTGTATCTCCCATACACGCTCTTTGGAGTTGTTGAAAGCGTCATCGAAGCAATCTTCATAATTCTCGGCCATCTCATATTTCCGGGAAGTGATGATGTCGCTAAGCAGCGGCTTGGCATCGGAGAACTTGGACTGGAACATGTAGAGACGGGCGAGTCCGGCCTCGGCGGCGTACTTGGTGATCCTGCCGATGTTCTTGCCGGTCCATTCAGCGGGAAGCAGGGCAATAGCAGCTTTGTAGCCTTCTGCAGCGAAGGCAAAAGTCTCTTCCTGGGTAGAGCGTGCGATGGTCCTGGTCTCGACAGCAGTGTACTCCTTGTCAAGGATGGGGACGCCGCCGAAGGATGTTCCCAGATGATAATATGCCCATGAACGAAGCGCCAGGGCTTCACCCTTGATAGCATCCTTTGCCGAGGCATCCGCGAATTCGATATCATCGATGCGTGAGATAATGGCATTGGCGCGTGACACCACGATGAAGAGTTCCTGCCATAAATCCTGGATATACGAGCCTGTGGCGTCGTCAAGGAACTTGTCGTTCTGGTCGACATAACCGGCTCCGACTTTAGTGTCGTCGCTTCGGGTGATAGCCATGCGGAACACTCCGCCAAGATTGTTATAGAGGTCCTGCTGCTGGGCATATACACCGGCTATGGCTACTTCAAAGTCAGATGCCGTTTTGTAGAAAGCGCCCACGGAATACTGTGACTGCGGTTCCTCGGAAAGAAACTCGTCGCAGCTGGCGACAGCAAACGAAACGATGCAGAGGACCGGGAGTATATAGGTTCTGATATTCTTTTTCATGATGCTGATTAATTAAAATGTGAGACTGGCGCCAAAAATGAGACGACGGCTCAGAGGGTATGTGCTGTAGTCCACACCCAGACGGGTAGTGCCGTTGCCGTTGGTATTCGATTCAGGCGTATAGCCTATGTAGTCAGTGAAGATATACACGTTATCCATAGCCGCATAGACCTTGGCGCCCTTCATATTCACCTTCTTCAGAAGACTTGCGGGAAGGGTGTAGCTGAGGGTAATGTTCTTTATGCGGAGATACGTGGTACTGAAAATACGGTTGTCGTCCGCAACACCGCCGCCGGACTGGCCGAAAGCGAATGGAGTCTTGCCGTCCCAGCTCATGTCGATTCCATGCTGCCTGCAGTATTCCACAGGTACAGGGTTCTCGCCGGCACCATATTTCGCCTCGAAGTCAGGCTTGTAGCTGGTGAGCCAGTGACGGTAGGAGTTGCGTCCGGAGTTGCCCAGATTGTTGTGACGGCCACCGATATACATGATCTCGCCGCCGACCTGTCCCTGAACCAGAACGCTCAGCTCAAAGTTTTTATAGGCGAACTTATTGGTGATACCATACACGAGGTCAGGGAAGTTATCCCCGCATACCACCATGTCATCGGTCGTAATCTTGCCGTCATTGTTGGTATCCTGATACCTGTAGTTGCCTTCTTCCTGACCGGCGAGAATAGGGACGGTAGCATTGCCGTTGCTGTCGAAGCAATCAGATGTAAGAATGCCTATGGTCTTGTAGGCGAGGAACTGGCTGAGGGGTTTGCCCACCTCGGTGCGATACTTCTGGCTCCAGCTGGTCACGTCAAGGACCTGCTGACCGCCCATGTCGGTCACTTTGTTGGTATTGTGCGAAAGGTTCACGTTGGATGTCCAGCTGAAATCGCCGCTGACGATGTTGGCAGAAGTCAGGTCAAACTCAAAACCTGAATTGCGCACGCTGCCGATATTGGTCGTGAAAGAGCTGAAACCGGTGGTGTACGGGATGGGCTTGGAGAAGAGAAGGTCTTCGGTGTCGTTGATATAGTAATCAACGCTCAGCTGGAGACGGTTCTTGAAAGCAGCGAAATCAAAACCGAAGTTCAGGGATTTGGTAGCTTCCCACTTCAGGTCTTCGTTAGGCATGTTGGACGGAGCGGCGCCGGAGACCAGATTGCCGTTCCAAACGGTGCTATAAGAGCCCAGGGCTGCAACTGACGGATAGTTGCTTCCCATGTTGTCATTACCGGCCTTACCCCAGGAGGCGCGTACCTTGAGGAGGGACAGCCAGCTTATGTTCTTCATGAAGTCCTCTTTGTTAATCTTCCAGCCCGCAGATACGGAAGGGAAGGTTCCCCATTTGTGGTTTTTGCCGAAGCGGGAAGAGCCGTCGCGGCGGACACTGGCAGTAAAAAGATACTTCTCGTCATAGTTGTAGCTGAAACGGCCGAAGAAAGAAGCATTCGAATAAGCGTTTTTGGACGTCGATGCGACAGTGGGCGTAGGTGCCAGATTGAGAGTTGTAAGATTCTCATAAGTCCAGCCACTTGCCTCTGCGCTGATTACGAAGTAGTTCTGTTTCTCCGCGCTTTGACCAAGGAGCACATTGAAGGCGTGCTTCCCGATGGTCTTGTCGTAGGTGAGGGTATTCTGCAGGGTCCAGTTGTCAATACGGTAGGAATCACTGCTGCCCTCTGATTTATAGCCGTTGCGGTTGATGTTGCCGGGAAGGAAGTATTCGTATTTTCTTCCGTCGTAGGTGTTGCTGTACAGGGTTTTGAACGTGAGGCCGTCAATGATTTCATATTCACCCCAAAGGGCGGCATTGATACGGGTATACTCGGTCTGGTCCGTGATCTGGACAAGTCTCAGATACGGGCTGGGGAATATTTCGCCCACCTCGGTCGCCGAAGGGATGCCGTTATCGCGGGTGGCGGCATCACGGTCTACCAGCGGTGAATGGATGATTGCGTGGTGCAGGGCGGATTCCTTGCCGCCACCGCCTGCCATGTTGTGTACTGAACGGGATACGCCCAGGTTCAGGCCCACGCGCAGCTTCTTGCTGATATTCAGGGATGCATTGACACGGCCGTTGGTCTTGGTGTAATCCGATCCCACAAGGATACCCTGCTGATCCAGATAACCGGCTGACATGAAGATAGACCCCATATCTCCCTTAGTGGAGGCAGAGACCTGATAACTCTGGATGGGCGCAGTACGCAGCACTTCAGACTGCCAGTCGGTAAAGGTGTCCTTGGTGAGCCACCATGAAGGAATCTGATCGGCGATGGCACGGGACGACATCGGATCGCTCATGCTGCCTCCCTTGCGAAGGTGATTAAGGTTGCGGATATACATCTGCTGGGCTACATACTCATAGCCGTTCTGCAGATCCATGGTCCTCTCAGGGCTCTGCACGCCATAATATGCATCAAAAGTAACGGTGGGTTTACCGGCGCCCTGTTTGGTCTCGATAAGGATAACGCCGCTGGCACCACGGGAACCATAGATTGCCGAAGAGGACGCATCCTTCAGGATCTGGATGGAGGCGATATCTGAAGGGTTCAGGTCGCTCATGTTATCACGGGGAACGCCGTCAATCACATAGAGCGGATTACTGGTTCCATTGATAGTATTGATACCACGGATACGGATTGAGAGGTCCTCACCGGGCTGGCCGCCGGAGCTGGCAGAAGAATAAACGCCGGCCAGCTGGCCCTGAAAAGCCTCGCCGATGGTAGCGATCGGACGGTCTTTCATTGCGTCGGGGGAGATTTTTGCGACAGAGCCCGTCAGGTTTACCTTCTTCACGCTGCCGTAGCCCACAACCACGACTTCGCCAAGAAGTTCGCTGTCCTGTTTCATCACAAGCGTGATGCTGCCGGGACCCGTGACGGTCTGTGTCTCAGTGATGAAGCCCAGGAAGGAAAACTCCAGTGTACTGCCCTTGGCGGCAGTGAGCGTCCATTTTCCTTCGGCATCCGTAGTAGTACCATTTGCAGTACCGACAACTGTTACGTATGCTCCGCTGACGGGAACACCGTTTTCATCAAGTACTTGACCGGATACCTTGACGACAGCGTCCTGCTGTTCGTTGGATGTGGTCAGCATGGATGTGCTGGCTGAGGCTGCATTAGCCGCCAGAAGGAGCGAGGAAACCATCATGCATACAGCAAGGGCCTTTCCTCCGATCGGAATAGTTTTAATGAAATGCATAACCGATAATTGTAAGTGTGATTAATATAGGTTGTTAGTTTTCCGTAACGTCCTCAACGTCCACATAGACATATTTGGGACGAAAATCCAGATCCTTCAGGATGAAATTCACATTGCGGAAAGTCAGTCCGCGAACGTGTCTGGCAAAAATGCCATATGCAGGCAGTTCTCCGAACATGGAGAACTCCGGATAGCTGTCAATCTTCTCCGGAATAGAGTCCAGCCTCCACAATGGCACATAGGCCATACCTTTGCTGGCCCGCCCGGGACAGCGGATCTCGATATTTTCCAAAACCACGTTTTCTACGCAATGGCCGGGGATTCCGGTAATTGAGCTTGGGATTGGGTTATGAAAGAAAGACAGGGACGGTCCCCTCATGTCATAGTCACTGTCCGGACGGCCGAAGGGAATATCCACGTACAGATTCTTTATAGTGATGTTCCTGAGTGTTCCCGGAGCATTTCCGGCGCGGTGTCCCAGACGGATAAAGAAGGCATTCCCCGTGTTTTCGGCATGGATATTATCCACCAGCACGCTATCAATATGACCACCGTCCACGCTTTCTATAGCAATGGCCGAACGGTAAGTGTCCTTCACCCGGATATCCCGGATGACGATGTTGCGGAAGCCGCCCCAGGAAGCCGTTCCGAATTTGACGGCGCTGGCGCTGCTGATCACCTCGCAGTCCGAGACCTCCACGTCATCGCAGCAGGAGTCGGCGTGATAGGATTTCAGGCAGATGCCGTCGTCGGCCGAATTGATGCGGCAATGCGTGATAAGTACATGCTTGCCGTCCGTCACGTCAATGCCGTCATTGTTCCAATATGCCCTGTTCTCAAAATCAAGATTACGGAGCGTAAGATAGCTGCACTTGTCGAAAGACAATCCCCAGCAGGCGCTGTTCTTCAGCTTCAGCCCATCAATCAGGATGTGGTCTGAGTCCGAGAAGAAAAACAGTTTGGGGCGAGCTGTCTCATTGGGCCTGTTAAGACGCTGCGTGTAATTGGGATCCACACGTTCGCCTGTGTGATGCAGGCTGTCAATGGCCAGGGCAAGTTCCCGGCCGTTCCCGTCTATCAGGCCTTCACCAATAATACGTATATCCCGGGCATGATCAGCGACCAGCAGGGCCAGCGCAGAATTATCTCCGCCTTTGGTTTTCTGGACGGCACGATAGTCGTAAGGGTTCGTGCTTCCCAGAATGGAGGCGTCTTTTTCAATCCGCAGAGTCACATTCGATTTGAGCTCGACAGTACCGGTGAGATACTTTCCTTTCTGGAAAGCCAACGTTCCGCCCTGCTCAAGGGAATGGCAATAGTCCACAGCTTTCTGGATAGCATCCGTATTCATGGTCACGCCATCTCCGACAATGCCCATATCGCCGGCCAGGACGATGTTCTGTCCCCAGGTCTCATTGGGCTCGGGGCCCATCACCAATGTCAGCGTACCGCCGTTGATGATGTCATCATGGGAGATCCAGCAACGTGAATAAGGATTCCCGTTAAAGGTGGCAGACTGAATATAAACGTTCTGCTCCGAATTATTCTTAGCTATGATGGTAAAATCCTGACCATTACCAAGATGCATCGTCACCTTATCGAAAGACGGGCTTCCTATCTGATAGGCCGGCAATCCCGGGCAGACCGGATAGAAGCCGATGGCGCTGAAAATATACCATGCCGAAAGCTGGCCGCAGTCTTCATTGCCGGGCAGGCCGCCAAGCGTGGACTTGAATTTATTCCTGACAAGTTCCCTGACCGTTTTCTGCGTCTTCCACGGTGCGCCGGTGTAATTATACAGGTAAGGCGCGTGCATGGAGAACTCGTCGCCGACATAATAGAAATCGCCGTCAAAGAATTCATCCAGCTGATCTTCCAGAACTTTCTTTCCCCCAAGGAAATCAATCAGTCCCGGCACATCATGGGGAACGAAGAAAGTGATGTTTCTGTAATAGGTCTCCCTGTCACGATCCGTACCCCTGGCCCATGTGCTCACCGCCTGATCCTTCGGATCACGCCAGGTGCCGTCGCTGTTTCGCCCCCTGATCAAGTTTGTCTGAGGGTCCAGGACATTGCGGTAGTTTTTGCTCCGGCTCATGAGCATATCATAGAGATCATCCCAGCCCATCTCTCCGGCCATCTGGGCAATGCACCAGTCGTCATAGGCAAACTCCATCGTGCGGATGCAGGATTCCTTATACTTATCCGTGGGAACATATCCGAGACGGATATAATCTTCTATTCCCACACGGGCCGCATATATGCCGTGTGAAGCCGTTGTAGCATTCTTCATCATGGCCTCCAGCGCCTTATCCGTGTCATAGCCCCTTACGCCTTTGACATATGCGTCTGCAATGACGGCGTCGCCGTGGGTCCCGGTCATCGTATTGGAATATCCCGGGCTGGGCCATTTGGGAATCCATCCACCTTCATCATAACTGTTGAGAAGCCCCGTTATCATCTCATTGACTTTCTCCGGGGCAAGAAGCACCAGCAGCGGATGCAATGCACGGAACGTATCCCAAAGGGAATAGTCAGTGTACATGATGCCCGGCATCACCTGGCCATTGTAGGCACTATAGTGATACCCGTCCTCGGTAAGGTCCCGCGGCAGCAGTGCAATGCGCTGCATGGCCGTATAGAAAATCTTCTTGTTATCCTCAGTAGTCTCCACCTCTATGCGGCCCACGCTTTTGTTCCACACGTCCCGTCCCTGACGTACGAGTTCGTCGAATCCCTTGTCACCAATTTCCCTTTCCAGATTCTTCCTGGCTTGTTCCATGCTTATAAATGAGGTTCCAAGCCTGACCTCAGCAGGTTCTCCGCCTCTGGTTTTAAAGAAAACCTGAAGAGCCGACGCCACGGAGCCGTCAAGTGCCATCCGTTTCAATTCCTCTTCGGACCGGGGCTCCGGTTCCAGGCAGTTGAAGCGCAGCGTCGCCAGTCTGGTTCTCTCGGTGTATTCCATCACTATCTCGCAGCGTTCACCTGCCGCAAGCACCTTGGAATACAGATCCTGTGCGGGCCGGTGTGTCTTGTGGGAGTCAATCACCTTTTCGCCGTTGACATACAGCTTCACATCGTCATCGGACGTAACATAGAACACGTGCTTGCCCGAGGTCCTTGCCGTGAGCGTGCCCGCATATCTTACTCCGAAATAATCCTCATTCACGCCCGGAGCAGGCGCTCCTTCCCACTCAAAGTTCACATCGGCATCTGCGCAAGTCGCGACAGGGCTGCCCTCAAACTGAGTATTGTTGAAGAATTCCCCTCTGAAACCCTCCTTAAACAGGGCTGTATTATCGGCAAAAACAGGCTCCGGAACAACGGCACAGGAGGTAAGCGGCTGATTAATCTTAGCCACAAAATAACAGGCGAAATCAGGGCCCGTATATCCCTGGTTGCCCACACGGCCCGCATTTGTAATATAGCCTTCGACCTCATTAAGCTCCGGCAGCACATGGAAATAATTTCCATATTCGCTGCGGGCGTTGTCAAATACCAAGCCAGCATTCTCTGTCGCGGGATATGTAAAGCGCAACATGCCTGACGAGGATACGCCGGTAATCTCAGACTTGACATCATAGTCTTCCAGATCTACACAGTAGTAATACGGAGTGGCGCTTTCATTGTCATGTGAATAAGATGAAGCCCTTTCGTGCGGCCGCACTTTATCCTTGCCAATGACTGGCATTATGGTGAACGTACCATAGTCGGACATGGCCGCGCCATTGGGATAATGGCTGGCACGGAACCCCTGTATGGCCGTCTGATCAGAGAAATAGCACCTATCGGTCTTCGCAGTCTGCGGTGACAACTGCACCATTGCATTGGGGTATCCGACGCCGGGATAGACGAAACCCATCGGTTCCTCCGGTCCCGACAGTGTGGACTGTCCCCTCCAGACCTGAGTTCCAATTCGGGTATCCACATAATCTACAGGCATCTTTTTGCCGCCGTCACCATGATTGAACGAAATAATGACCATACCCACGACGAGCAGGGCCATGCCTCCGGCCATCTTCTTTATGGATGCCCTGGGCGCCCCTTTCCATTCACCAAGCATAAGCCCGGCGACGCCACTGGCAACTATGGCGGTAGACTGCATGATAGCCCACCCGACGGATGCGGCATAATGTCCCATACGGCTGCAACCCATGCCATAGAAAAGCATGCTTCCATACCAGATCAGTCCGCCAAGGGCAGCCCAGAGATAATTGCGCCAGGATGAGCCTTTGTAATTCTCTATAGTCCCGTTCCTGCGCATCTGCACCAGACTCTGGATTGCGTTCACCAGAAAACCGGTCACAAAAACAATGGCCCAGGTCGCATTCGCGCTGTTGATGGGATCGGCACCAAGTTCGACGGCCTTTTGCTGAAGAGGCTCTCCCATGACAAAGCCGAAGTTTATCATGGGACTGAACACACCGCCCAGAATACAAATCAGAAGGCCCATGGCAAATTTCTTTCCTTTTGCGCCACCTTCTGACTGGCACTTCCCCTTGCCGGCATTGGCAAAAAGAATGATTCCGCCCAACGTCACGGCCACACCTATGGGAATATTGACGTACTGCGAAGTGAACAGCGCCCCTGGATTGTCAACAAGGAACGGAGCGACTGTGCCAATGACATTTATCAGTCCCTGCATGATTGGAATGGCCAGAGACACGCCCAGGTAGTCAATACCTTTGCCAAACAGCAAAGCGCCGAGTCCCCAGATCAGGCCAAAGACAGCGACGACAGCCGTCACGGAAGGGTGCGCCGCATAGACATCGGTCACATGCGGAATGGTAAGTGCTACGGCAATGCCTGGACAAACGATGAGAGCTATGACGCTCCATATAAGCCAGTTGTTTTCCCAAGCCCATTTGCGGTTGCGCCCGAACGGTGTTGAGAACACGCCCGAGAAACATCCTGCCATGAGGACCAGTGCAAGGCCCATGTAAAACCCGTTTTCCATCATATCAGACATTTCAAGTTATTGACAGCCTCCTGCAGCTCTTTCCGCTGACTGGGAGAAAGATCGTAGAAATCAAAGTCAGAAATATGCGTATTGCTCTTCTCGACAATGCAGACACTGCTTCCTTGAGACATCGCGATTTTGTGCCATGTCTCCCTGGGAATATTGTATATCACCCCGGGGACCATGTCAACGAGGTCATAACTGATCTTACCGTCAATCGTTGCCGCAATCAGGACGGCATGTCCCCTGAGCAGGACGAAGACCTCATCCGTCTCGTGGTGTATATCTAGTTTCACGATGCTCTCCAATGCCTCGGCGGGGGCATAATTCAGAAAGGCTGCCTGCCATCCGTCAGAAATGAAGGTTGGATCATAGCCTGGCGCATCATAACGGTATGATTGAATCAGTTTCATAAGTATCGTATATTATGTCAGCTTTCAAGTAAACGGTCTACGACAAGTTGCCGGAAGCTCGGAGACAGCATGCAGAAATATGCGGTGAAACCCGTCACGCGGACAACAAGTTCCGGATAGGCCGAGGGATTTTCATGAGCCTTGAGGAGCGTGTCTTTGTCCATTATATTTACATTGATAAGTGTTCCGCCCAGGTCCATGTGTGTCCGGATGATGGACTCGATGATGTCCACGTGCTTTTCTTTGGCAAAAGACGGATCGAGTTCCCACTGCATGGGTGCCGTATTTCCATACCCGGGCTGTATCTTCGCAATAGCCGAGGCCAGGGACAGCGAGGCCCCATCCACGACAAAACCCGGAACCGGGTTGGCCCCGTGCGATATGGGCGTGCCGGCCTTGCGACCGTTCGGTGTCGCCTGCACATGCTCGCCGAAGCTGACAGTGTTCGCCCACGAGAAGAAACCCGGAATGAACAGATGGTTCGATTCACTCTGGCTTCGGACATCGGAGACAAACTGGTCGCGAATCTTCAGAGCCCACTTCTCTCCCAGACTTCCTTCGCAGCCATAATGTTCACTGTTTTTGAGAATATTGCGGACCATTTCTCCACCCTTGTTCTCAAAATTCGTCGCGACGCTCTCTGCAACAATCTCCCAGGAGAGCTTGTGCTCAATCTCAATACGCTGCTCCAGCGCAGCGAAAGAGTCTGCAGCAATAGCAAGCCCGGCCCCGTCAATGGCAAGATTATAATACTCTGCTCCGCCATCGGATGCATCTAGGCCTTTCTCAATGGGCCCGTGGCTCAAGAGATTCAGAAGAAGCTCCGGCTCGTTATATTTCTGGTACTTAAGATGATGCCTGATACCTTCCGCCGCCGTCGCCACGGCCTTGTAAAGGTGTTTCACAAAAAGAGCCCAAAGCCCTTCGGTGGATGGAGCAGAATCCGAATTCAACATCTCCTGCCAGGCCACCTCGAAGACCTTGGCCATATTCACCTTAACCAGGTCGTTCATTGTGTATTCCAGACCAGGTAGAGACATCCAGTTACATCCTACGGCAATCCTTTCCCGTGCAAGTGCGGCTGAATAACCATTCCTCATGAATCCTTTCACCAGGGCCTTGTCCCCCGAAAAACGGGGCCATCCGTTCTTGTTCTTGACAAGATACTCGACGGACTTTTGAAGCAGTTGCTTATCAAGTCCGTCCCAGACACGGACAGTAATATTGAGGGATGTATTGATAATATCGGCAGCCTCGAGAATCAGGAAAGATATCCGGGACGTCTGGTCGTGGCCATCCTTGTCCGGACCGCCAAGCTGCCAATAGATAGGGTCATTGATAAGAAGGCATCCCAGATAGTATACGGCTTCATCTTCGGAGATACGCCCCTCTGCGATATCCTTCTCGAAATACGGCTGCAGCAGCGCGTCAATCTGACCGCCGGCGCCATCCCTGTTATAGGTTCGCGAAGCGAGGTGATACCAGATAATCCACTGGCAGGCCTCCCGGAGAGTTCTTGGCGGGCGGGAGATTACCCACTGGTTCACCTCGGCCATTTCCGACAGATTTTTCCGGAGCGCGGGATCGCTCTCAGTCTTAGCCAAAGCCAGCGCCGCATCGATGTGCCGCTGTATCCAGCCCTGCACAGCCTTGATGGCTCTTACATGGATGTCATAAAAATGCTGCTTCGCAGCCTCAGAATTCACACTCCGGTAGCGTTCAATCTTCTCAAGCAAACCGTCCCAGCCCAGTTCCAGGCCGATTCTGAAATCCGGAGCGAAATGGGCATCATCACCGATACCGCAGATGATGTTGTATTTTTCAATGTCCTCCTCAAGAAAATCATACGGAAAATCCGGATTCCATTTATTCTTCCTCATCTTGGACATGAAATACATCCATCTCCCGCAAAATGCATCGTTGGGATCCACATAGACGGGATGAACCTTCATCAAAGAACAGAAATTGTCCGCCCAGGCGTCATATCCGTAGAACGATCCGTCCGGATGGCTAGGGATTGTCTCCCAAAGGCCTTCCGGAGGTACCACGCGCCCATAATCATCCTCGTCAAGAAGGCCCTCGACCCGGATTTTCTCTTTGGTCTGGGCGAGTTTCTTCTCACGAAGGGCATAAAGTCTGTTTTCTAGCAGTTTATCCATGTTATTTTCTTCAGTTCTTCCAGGCGCTCTGCGGACAAAGGCTCCTTGTCCTTGAGGACATTATCCATCCCAAGCGATTCGTACTTTCCGAATCCAAGCGTATGAAAGCCCAGTAATGTGTAGGTTAGTTTATCTCGTACGGGTTGCAGCAGGGAGCAAATCGCTTTTATCTCATCTTCGTTGTCATTCACGCCCGGAATGACAGGAGTCCTGACACAAAGCGCAGCCCCACGTCCTGCAAGTTTTTTCAAATTATTCAATATCACTACGTTCCCTATCCCCGTCCACTCCCTGTGCTTCTTGTCATCGGATAGCTTAAAGTCACACACCCACAGGTCGGTGTACGGTATCAGTTCTTCGATGATCTTCCATGGGAAAGATGCATTCGTCTCGATGGCGGTATGAAGACCGTTTCGTTTGCAAATAAGAAGGAATTCCTTGACAAAACCGGCCTGCATCAGAGGCTCTCCTCCCGAAATGGTCACGCCTCCGCCGGATTCCCCGAAATAAGGCAGGTCTTGCTCTATTTCGACCCAAAGTTGCTCTGGAGAGACTTCTCGTCCGACCATTGAAAGAGCGCCGCTGCAACAAACCTGCGAGCATAGGCCGCAAGACGTGCATTTTTCCCTGTCGATCATCATTGAGCCATCCCCCTCTTCAATCACCCGTCCGGGGCAGACATGAAGGCATGACAGACAATGGATGCATTTCTCCTTTATATATTGGAGCTGAGGCTCACGAATCCACGTTTCAGGGTTGTGGCACCACTTGCAACGCATATTGCAGCCCTTCATAAAAACCACTGTTCTTATGCCCGGGCCATCGTGTATTGACATGCGTTGAAGTGCCGTAATCAAACCTTTCATTGTGGATAGTTTTCTTCACTGCAAATCTATGGTTTTTTAGAACTAGTTCAACATCACATATTTATTGAAGAAATGATATTCTTTACCCTATTCCGACATCGGCCGGAATCACACGATTTTCTGGTTCAGTTTCCGATAGTCGGAGGGGGTCTGACCATAGCGCTGGTTAAACTGCCTGTAGAAGTAGGCGATACTCTCGAAACCACAGGCGTATGCAATCAGTTTAATAGGGATACTGGTGAGAATAAGCTCATCGGCCGCATACTTGATGCGGATGTCATTCACAAACTCGGTAAGCGTCTGACCGAAAACCGTCTTCACCACCCGGTTTACATAGTCCGCATTCCTCTCGCACAGACTGACGAACGATGTGATTCCATGCCGGAAGTGTTCGGTATTGTTATACGCCTTGATTGCCGATATGAGCCATGACGGGGCCGACAGATAGTCACGCTGGGTCTCAAGATCCCGGATATTACGGAAAATAAACAGCAGCAGGCTGTCCATCTGCATGTACGAACGCTTGAAACGCATTGCCTCCTCAGCCCGTGACGAGAACCGCTTGACAAGGTTGTCGGACAGCTTGATCTGATACGGAAGCGGACTTTTCGACCAGAAATATTGATCAGAGCTGGCAAAATAACGGTCATGGAAGTAATCAAGCGTCTCTTTGGGGAAGGCTATATTGACAATGGTGAGGTTCTTACCGTTTGAAGAGAAAGTATGCTGGTCCTCGGGACGGATCAGGACCATGTCATTAGCTTTGACGACTACTTTATTTCCGTTGATATGATGGGTCCCTTCACCATTCTCGACCCAGAATAGCTCGGCGTAATCGTGAGAGTGGTACGAAATATCATACCTGGTCGTAATAAACACCCTGGCGATATGGAAGACCTCTTCCTTGGCCAGGAAATCATCCAGCTTGAAAAACTTGCAGCCGGAAGGCTCTGTGCGTAATACTGTCCTCATAAATGTTCATCGTTCCGGCGTATCGCTCATATCAAAAACGAGTTCGCCACCTTTTAATATTTCTTCAGCGGGAATCTTGAAACCATCCACACTCTTTCCGTTGAGTTTTACTTCCCGGACATACATATTCTTTCTGGAGGCATGGCGAGCCTTGATGACCAGCTCCCGGCCTCTTCCATACCGCCCGCCCAGATGAATGACAGTCTTCCTGAACAAAGGACTGCCAATCTCATACGCAGGCTCGGCCGAACAACCTCCGTCCATCTGGAAGAGCCCCAGCGAAGCCATCACTGCCCAGGCACTCATCTGGCCCTGATCCTCATCGCCCAAATAGGCATTCGCCACACCATAGCCATAATACCTCTCCAAAATGGACCGGCTCCAACGCTGCGTATTCCACGGCTCCCCGGCGTAATTGAAAAGGAAAGCGAAGTGCATACTCTGCTGATTGCCATGCACTACGGGATGATCCCAATACTGGTCATTCGGGGCATTGTACCTCCAGCCCTCATCCTGTGAAAAGCCCCACGACAGCCGCCCGGTGAAACGCTCCTTTCCGATAAAGTCCACCAGCGCCGGTACATCCTGAGGCACGAAGAACGTAAGCTGCCATGCATTACCCTCGACGTACTGTTTATTCGCCCCGCTCCAGAAAGGATCAAAGTCTGCCAGAAAGGCCCCTTCACTGTCTTTCATATGGCAGAAGCCGTCATCGTCAATGGCATGTTTCCACCAATATCCCCTGTCATTAAACACATTGTAGGTCACAGTGTCACCAAGGCTCTTAGCCAATTGTCCGACGGCCCAGTCATCAAAGGAATACTCCATCGTATTGGAGAAGCGCCCCTTATCAAAGGGGACGTACCCATATCGGAGATATGCGACCAGATCACGGTTACCAGCAAATCCCTTGTACACCTTCCTGCCCGGAGTGGTCTGCATTTTGACAACAGCTTCCAACGCTTTCTGCCCGTCGAAGTCCCGGATTCCCATCTGCCAGGCACCGACAATCAGCGGAATCTCATGCTCGGCCACCATCACCGGAATGTAGTTCAACCCGGCAGGTCCCTTTCCCAGCCAGCCGTTTGCATCGTATAGTGCAAGCTGAGTCCGGACAAACCGGCCCGACCACTCTGGCGTAACAAGATTCCACAGCTGGTTCAGATTCCAGAACGTGTTCCAGAAAGCATCGCTGCTGAGCATCACATCCTTTGATGGATCCGCGACACGACGGACCACCCCGTCCGTTGACACCCATTGTCCGTTTATGTCGCTCCAAATAGTGCGTCCGCAAAGGCTGCGGTACATATTATTATAGAACCGCTGTTTCTCCAGGCGGTTGGTCGTCTCAATCTCTATGCGTCCCAGAAGTTCGTTCCAGACCGTCTTCTGATTTGCCACGACAGCATCAAAGTCCCATCCGAAAGGCTCGGTCAGTTCTTTTCTTAGGTTCTCCCTCGCATTTGCGATGCTCACGGGAGAAATCGCAGACCTTACCTGCACAACGGAGCTCGATGAGGTATCAAAGCGTACGGCTATCAACTCTCCGCCCCTGTAGTACGTAACGCTACTGACCGGACGGTCGAATTCCATCACATAATGAATCGTATAATCCTGTTCCGCATCATTTCTCCACACACGCTCCGACCTCTGATGGGAATAGCCCTCTATGCATGTAGGGCTCACCTGATTGCAGGCCACGTCCACCACTTTGAAGTCATACTCAGCCTGTGGATGAAGTTCAATAAGGATGCGGTTGTCAGCGCTATAGCGTGGAAAAGTGAAACGCTCCAGACCGCAGCGAGTCGTAGCAGTGAGCTCAGCCAAGATGCCATAATCAGTGAGCAGAGCCGAATAATATCCTATTTCCGCCACTTCAGAGCTCTTGTCAATACGGGATCTGTATCCCTCATCAGGTCTCCTCTCATCGCCGACATCCGTTTTCATCGGACCATTGGCAGGCATGACACCCAATCCCCCGAGCGTCCACTCATGGACATGGCTGAAGCAACCGATATTCTCCAGCGACGGCTGGTATCCTGCCTGCCAGCCCTGATTCTGGTTGTCAGGACTCAGTTTCACCATACCGAAAGGCATCCATGGTCCCGGCGCGATCATCCAGCGTGAATGAGCCGTCCCAATCTGGGTATCCACATAGCCGGCGTATGTCTGCTGCAGCTGCGGAGAACGGTCCACTTCGCCCTCTTCCACAAGCCGGTCGCCGACAAACACCTGATATCGGCTGGTTTTCATCTCCTTCACAACGGGCATGGGGGCTTCAAACTGATAACGTCCCTTCTCCAACTTCTCTGAGAAAATCTTGCAGCCGTCAAGTTTCACCTTAAGAACAGGTTCTCCGGCCAGATGCTCAACGTCCACGATCAACGGCTGACTGTCCCCCACTTCGTAATCTGCCGCCCGGACATCACGGATAAAAGCTTCCTTGGGAACGATGACCTCTACAGGCTCAAGACCGACCAGTGCAACGCGGTCAAACTTAATCCATGACCCTTCAAGGATACTAATCGTGACCACGTTACCACCCTCACGAAGGACATCCTGCTCCAGCGGAAGCAAAAGCGATTTTCCGGCTGGCAACTGATATTTACGCAAGTAGCCATTGACACTCAGCTTCACCAGAGGAGGCACTTCCTTCGAGAAATCAGCAAGGTCCAACTCCAGGTCATATCCATCCCCACGAGGAAGTTCTCCCAGGGTGAAGAGAATATTCACTTCATGCGTACGCACCCCGGACGCCCAGCCAGTACCGCCCCACTCATCCGCCGGCCCCGGCATGATATAAGGAAAATCATTCTTTAAATCAGAATGGCCAACGGCAAAAAACTTATCCTCATATCCAAAATCCTTTTCAAGGAACTTATCATAGCCATCCGGAGCCAGAGCAAACTCAGCTGCCGAGCCATCCTTCCTTCCCAGCTCCCACACGGTTACACCCGGTGCCTCATTCACAAGCGACGGAGGGCAGTCAGAGGGCTGGCTACCCCATGCGGGATTAGGCGTATCCCCCATGATAAACGCCAGCGTGCCGCCATTCATTATATCCTCATGGGAAATGTAATTCTTCGAATAAGGTTTCCCGTTCAGCATGGCTGACTGGATGTAACGGTTATCCGCGCCGCCCTTTGACGTGACTATGGAAAACCTTCGGCCATTCTCCAGACTAAGAACAGCTTCATCAAACTGAGGCGAACCTATGATATAATAAGGACTCCCGGGGCACACCGGATAGAATCCAAGACTGGAGAAGACAAACCATGCGCTCATCTGTCCGGCATCATCATTCCCGGCGAGACCTCCGGGCACATCGTCATACTGGCTGTCAAGAATAGTCCTCACCCTGTCCTGCGTCTTCCACGGTTCTCCGGCATAGTTATACATATAGGCGACCTGATGGCAGGGTTCATTCCCATGCCAGTACAGATTCCCGTCAAAGAGAGAATCCAGTTTAAAGACATATTGTTCCTTCCCTCCCATCTGGCACATGAGGCCATACGGATCGTGGGGAGCATACCAGGTGTAATGGCAGGGAGCACCTTCCGTTATAAAGCGGGAAAGGACTTCCGGAGACGTTCCTTTCAAAAAAGTTCCATCCTCATGTCGTCCGCCGGCATACCCCGTCTCCGGATCGATGACATTGCGGTAATATAGGCTGCGCTCATGCAGCACATCATAATCTTCCGCCTCACCGAGTTTAAGCGCCACCTGGGAAAGGACGAAATCATCGAACGCATACTCCATCGTACGGGATGTCTGCTCCTGAGTGTGAAAAGCCTCTTTCACCGGATCTTCCAGCGGGATGTAACCATACCGGAGGTAGCTCTCCAATGCCCGCCGCCCCATTCCATTATTATATTCTTCCTCGCTACAGGGAGACAGGAAGGCGTTTTTCCTCATGCCCTCGTAGGCAGTGCGAATATCAAAATTCCTGATTCCCTTGATATAGGCATCACCGATTGCGGCTATGCAGTGATCCCCGATCATTGCCGATGTATAACTGTTCCAGCAAGGGAAAATTGGGAGCCACCCGCCCTGGGCGTATTTATCTGCCAGCGATTGCATCATCTCGCCGCTCCGTGCAGGAGATGTCAGCACAAGCAGGGGGTGAAGAGCCCTGTAAGTGTCCCACATGGAGAAATCGTCATAGTGCGGGACGGGACTCTGAAGGATTGGCGCTCCGCTTGCAAACGCTGGATACCGGCCATCCACATCGCTGATGACGCGCGGCAGGAATGAAGCCCGATACAAGGAGCCATAGAACTTCCGGAGAAGATGCCCGTCGTCCGAAGAGACTTTTATTTTGGAAAGATGCTTCTCCCACACACCGGTCAGATATTTTCTGACGCCGTCGAAATCATACCCGGGAATCTCGGCATCCAGGTTCCTTTCAGCGCCCTCAATATCGGTGAAAGAACTGGCGGCTTTGATGACAACAGGCTTGTTGTCCGAGTGGCGCTTAAACTGTACATAGAGTCCAATCCCCTGTGCGCCGCCTATGGATGTGCCGCCTCTGATGACCGTATCCCGCGAATAGACTCCGAAAGTCTCCAGTTCTTCGATAAACCGGATGACAAAGTATCCGCTATATCCGGCAGGTTGCCCCCATCCCTGATAGATACGGTGGATGGGATTATATCCCCGGATTTCCTTACGTAACGTATCCAGTTCTATATAACCGACCCCCTCATCGCTGTTGGGATTGACAATCAGGCATGCCGGTCTGTCTTCCGGGTAGGTGAAACGGAAAATGGCACTTCGGGAGCGTCCGGTCATCTCGGCACGTATGCCCGATTGGTGAAGGTCCACGGAATAATATGCGGGCGTAGCCACTTCGCTCTCATGACGGAATGGCGTGGCCCTCTCAGCAGGCAGAAGGTTCTCCACCCCGACTGAAGGGAAAAGCGTCATGGAGCCATAGTCCTGAGTGCAGCCACCGACAATCCAATGTGAATTACGGAATCCCTGAAAGAGGGTGTCGCGATAGTAATAGGGAGCCACGCATTTCCTCTCAGTATCAGAGGTCTGAGGAGTCCAGAAATTCATTCCGTTGGGTTCCAGCACCGCCGGCAGGGTCTGTCCATATTCCTCGCTCCCCTTTCCATACCGGCCATCAGTGCATACCACATTTGCATCAGTACCCACACGTGTATCCACGTATGAGGTCAGACACGGAGTCGCAAATTCAGAGCAGCCGGCCAGGCAGCACAAAGCGGCAGATACAGACAGAATTATCCTCATAAGACTTCGTAATTCAGAATAGTTTTCACAAAAATAGCATTTACTCGCTAATAATGAACACTTTTCCCCTTACTCGATGACAACAAAAAATTACTCTATTGCGACATCGCATCTCCAGATAGCAGTAAAAAAGGCTACCTTCACAGGCAGCCTTTTTCTCGTTACAACAATTAAAAGGATCTAAACTTTTTAACTATATGACCTTAGGAGTCATAAACTCCAAATCTCAATCTTCAGTTGCAAAGGTAGAGCATAACCAGCCACGCATCAATCCCAAATTGTTGGTATAATCTTCACGGCCGAATACCAAAACACTGCTATTTTACTATAATGACATTCGGCACCACCCTCTCGCCGTCATGATCAAACACCTGATTGTCATAAGGATGGTTCACGACGCCGCAATCGCTGACCCAGAGCGTGGACGACCCGCCGCCGTCAAGGTTGAGGGCCTCATAAAGCCCGAAAGCCTCACACAGGACCTGGAGCTCAGCGATGCTCATACCCTCGCCCTGCGAAGGGAAACGCCCGTCCACGACGATGAAATAAATCCACCCGTCTGCCGTATATCCCAGCAGCGTGCGCGGGTGCCTCTGCGCGTAAAACTTTCTATACAAACGCGAACCGTCATCCTCATAAGGCACGGCAGCGCCATCCTCAATCAGCACCGGCCCGGAAACAAGCGCCTCTCTCCAACCCTTTGCAGCGCCAGCCGTACTCAGCGAATCCACCGAAACAATATCCACCTTCCTCCCCTTCTTGTCCTGAATCCTGAACATACCGTTGCATCTATATGAGCCATCCGTCGTCACCCCGCAGAACACCTTTCCCTCATCTTTCACATAAGTCACGGGATAAAGCGTGCGCGTATTGAAATAACTTCCGTTAATCGCCGCAACAGCCTTATTGTCAGCGCCAATCCGACTAGTCACAGCAGCCGCGGGGCCTTCTGACTCCACCACCGACACCGCATGCTTCTTCATAGGAAAACGCGCCACTGAAACATTCTGCACGCTGCCGAACACCTTGACGGACGCATTGCCCACCTCAACCGAAGAGTCGCCCACAGGACGCCATCCCCAATCCGTACCCTTCAGAGCGGCCAACGGCTCAGCACTGACAATCTTGTGCCTGGACGCCCTCACTACAGGCAGATAATGCTCCTTGAAATCGCTCCACCGGTAATACGGACCGCCCGGAAGCGGCAACGTCGCCTCCCTCTCATTCAACAGCACTTTCAACAAGACATCGCCGCCGCCATTCCTATAAAACACAAACTGCAACGACGCCCCCATCGGTATATTATAATTAGGATAGAATTCCACGCCCTCCTCAAAAGAAGCCGTCGTGCGTCCGAAGCCGTTCACATCCAGCAGCGTCATGAGCGGAGCCAGTCCCGAATCATGCCCGAAGCGGAGCCTCAACTGCGTATTTCCAGAAGCAATATCCTCATCAGCCGACTCAATAATCTGGTCCAGCGTAAATGCCGCATAATCCACGGCAAGACTCTCAGAGCCCTCAAATCTCGCCACATGCAGGAACGTCAGCGCCGACACGCCCTTCCACACCGGATACAGCTCATCCGGAGCAAACACATCATCAAAAATCCCCCTGTCATCGTCAAGGCAGTACGTGCATGTCACCACCCCGTGGAGCGTCTCGATAAACTTCTCCGGCGTAATCTTCAGACTGTCCGCCAGCACATCCGCCGAGGTAAACAGCCGCCCGGCGATACTCCTCCACGGCACAGTCTTCTCAAAATAATCCCTCAACGCCTCATCAGCCGCCTTGCCGCTCTTGAACCCGTTTTTCAACAAATAAGGATTCCCCGGCAGGCTCGGCTGCAGCCACGAAGCATACTTTGCTGACGCATCGGCATTAAAGTCAATATCATTGTCCAAGGCCTGCAACCGGGACAGGAACGACCACATGCTCATGATCACCCTCGGCGACTCAGTCGACACCGCCTCGACATGCGTAGGCCCCTCAAACACCTCAGGGAAGCGCTGGAAAATATGCCCGGCAATCAAGCGGTGCTGCTCCTTGCCGACACCGGTGAGATTGCCTCTGCTGTATCTCACCTTCTGATAAAACTTTTCATAACGGGCGAAAAAATCCTTGCCCGCATCAGTAAGAAATCCTCCTTCGGCCGCCTGGACAAACCAACCGTGGACAGCGTCGTATTCACTCGTGCAATAGCGCGCTCCATGTCTGCCGAAATGGCTGATATAGAAAGGCTCATATCCTTCCGGAGAGGGAGTAAGCGACGGCGCGTCCTTAATAGAATACACATAAAAAGACCCGGCGGCCTTCAGAGGATCACTACCAACAGTCTCCATGGAGCGCTGCGCAAGGCAGAGTCCCACGGAGCATAAAATAGAAAAGGTAAATACAACTACTTTCTTCATATGATTATTACTTCGCTTGTACTATGTATGTGATATATCTATTCAAGGGTAAAAACTTTCAACAGCCCGAAGTCTCCGTCGACTCCGGTGATGCACACGTCTACTTCGTTCAGACCCGGCTTCAGGAATGGGCCGATATCTTTTTTGAACGACTTTTTGGTGAGTTCGGCGACCTTTTCGCCGTTTACCCACACTACGCTGGATGTTCCTTTCCAGTCCGGAATGCGGAGAATACGCTTGCCGATCTTCTCCGGCACTTCATACTCTTGCCTGTATGATACTTCTCCCGAGTAGAAAGACATTCCTTGCGATGCGAGTATGCCAAGTTCCGGAGCCTTCGCCGGGACTACACACCATCCGCCATCATCCACAGGGCTGAGATCAAACTCGCCGGTAATGAAAATCGGCGAGACTTTCCCGCTTCCGCGCAGTTCGATAACGTTTTCCCCATCCTCCACGAGGCCGCTGATGACATAACAGCCATCTCCGTCATCCAGAAGATGCAGGTTCCTGGACGGCGTCATCTCTTTACCGTTCACCGTCACTGTCCAAAGCGCGGCGTCACGGCACACGAGAAGTGCGCTTGAATTGCACAGGCAGTCCAGTGAAAGGAACGTATAACGGGCCGTAGTCACGCCTGACTCTATGGTAATATCATGGGACTCAAGCGGGAACCGGTTGTTGTCAAGCCTCTCGATCATGAGCCCTGACAACGGCTCTATTTTACCAAACCGGCTCCCGTCGGTAAGGCGGGAGCACGATAAGGTCAATAAAAGGAATATAAAAATTATGTATTTTATCTTCCGGGGCATGCTATTTCAAATCACTTTTGATGTAAACAGCGTTGCCGGTAGGACGGAGAATAGTACCATTCCAATCCCAAGTGTCAGGCTTGCTGGCATCGACACGGTTTTCGGACACGTGGTTCACGATATTTCTGGAATTACCCTGTCCGTACACCCACATGGCTGTACCGCCGCCGCCGTCAAAGTTCATGGCTTTGTAGCAGCCGAGGCCTCTCATGAGTTTGGCGAGACGGTCGGTTGACATGCCGTAGGCCGTCTGTTCAGAGGGCCAGCCATTCGTGTGCCAGCGTCCGTCCACAGTCACCTGCACCACGGTCTTTCCATCCTTGGAGATGCCGATAGCGGTACGGGGATGTGTGGAGGTAAGCCAGTTATTCTTATCGGCGGCCTTCCACTCATCCGAGCTCTTCAGGATTTCACCTTCCCATACGAGGAGAGGGCCTGCGCATCCGACGGTATTGTTCTTGAGCGCTGCGGCATCGTAGTTATCCTTCACTTTGACGATGTCCACTACGTCGCCATCGATGGTTATCGCACAGTTGGAAATCCACGGTTCTGTCTCCGTGTTCGTGGCCGCATGCTTGATCACTCCGTCCACACGGGCGAACTGGCAGCAGGCCATGGGGCCGTTGGTACCAGCGATGGCGTCCAGGAACACGCACTTCTCATCGAGGTCTTTCAGGCCCTCATCCGAGTAGTTGAAGTACATTCCGAGCTTGTTGTGTTCGTTGAGCTTGCTCCTGATAATGTTGATATTACGAATCTTGCTTTCCCACGTTCCATGGAACGTGGTCCATTCCACGCCTTCGCATATTTTCACTGTCGTGGCGCCTTCAAGCTGGATTGTGGGTGTGTCGTCCCAGGGTTCATCGTCCTTGGGCTTGGTCGTATATTCCAGAATGACGGAATTGGACTCCCTGCCTTTGGTGGACACCCTGATTTTGAGCTGGTTGCCGCCGACCTCAGGAGCGATGAATACGAGCTTGCTTTCAGAAGCCTCGGTCACATCAATATTGGTGGCGTTAAGGCCGACGCCATAGACCACCTTGTTGTCAGATGCGACGGGGCTGAAGTTGGAGCCGTTTATCTGCACGGGCTCGCCGACGACAGCCTTGCCTTCATAATTAGTGGTGATACCCGAGATCTGGGGCTCCGGCAAGTTGTCGGAGCCACCTTTCTCGCCGCCGCATGAGAATGCGGCAATTATCAACACGAATAGTAAAAAGAACGATACTATTTTTTTCATATACATTTTATTTCAGTACGGGGACATCTTCGCTGAGATCCCAGATATCAGTGCTCCAGCCGAGTGTGGCGGCCTGGGAGGAGATGGTGCCTTCTGCGCCAAGGTAGTTGCCAGCGGTTGCCACAACTGTTGTACCGGTACCGTAGAAAGGATCGCCTGTAGTATTCCAACCGATGAATCCGGTGCAATTGAAGTTGGACACGTAAGTATTACCGATGAATACACCTTTTACGCGGGTGATGCCGCTTATGTCAGAGGTGGTAAAACAGTTGGTCACGGTAATATCCACGGCTGTCTTGTCATTGGTATTGCCAAGGAATGCGCCACTCCATCTGTCGGCCACAAGTGCGCCGGTGCAGTAGCAGTTGGTCACGGTTACGGGGCCTTTATCCAGACGGCCAAGAAGACCGCCGGCTCCGGCTTTGTTGCCGCTGTTCGGCAAAGTCACTTTACCGGTAGCATAGCTGGTACGTACTTCGACTTCTCCATTGACGACACCGATAAGACCGCCGGCGAAGTGGCCCAGACCTTCAACGTCAACTGACGAATATGATTTCTCCACCAGACCGCCTTCCATCTGTCCAATCAGACCACCGACACGAGAGTAGTTGCTCTTGTTGTTGACAGACTTCCCACTGGCATGGCATCCTTTGACGGTGACGTTGACGGCAAGTCCAATGAAACCACCAGAGTAGTAACCGGATGCAGTCACATTGCTGGAAGAAGAGCAGTTGACAACGGTACCTGCATCCACGCGGCCTATGAAGCCACCGACCTGCTGGCCACCGTTAACCGTCGTCGCAACCTCCACATTTTCAACGACGCCGCCGAGCAGATAGCCGAAGAGGCCGCCGGTGCGGTCATTGGTGTTGGTTATTGTGGAATTGGTAATGGTAACGTTCTGGGCTACGAGTGCATTGACTGAGTTGGCGGAGCCAGCCTTGCCCGCGAGAACACCCATGTCGGCGACAGTGCCCTCGATGGTTGCACCATCAATGGTGAGGTTGATGACAGTTCCGTCAAGGACTGCGAACAGAGGTGCGGTGAGGTGGCTGATGGTGTGGCCGTCGCCGTCGAGGAATGCTTTCTTGTTGCCCTCGCAGCTTACGGACTGCCACTCGATACCTTCGAGGTCCATGTCAGCAGCGAGCTTGTAGTAAACAGTCTCGCCTTCACGGAGCATTGCTCCGAGCTTCTGGAAACCGGCGACGTTGTTGAGGATATAAGGGTCATCCTCGGTACCCTCGCCTTCCTGCTCAGGAAGAAGCATCTTGAAGAGGATATAAGCCGCATCCTCTTCGGAGACCTCATAAGTAGCGTCTCCTTCTACCTTTACAGGCACGAGGGGGAGAAGGTAAATCTGCTCAGGCACGCAGCCGGCGCCTTTGAGGGTAATTGTTTCAAGAGATGACACCTTGTTGTAACGGGGAAGGAGGAACGGGATGGCAGGGAGGTCATAAGCCTCTGCGGGAAGCATCTCATATGATGTTCCGTGAGCCGCGTTGTATTTTTCAACGAGCTCGGCACTACCGCCGATCCTGACGGTGAGGGCATTGTACGGGCCAGGAGCCGAGGTAAGCTGTACCTCGAAGGTCTGGGACTGGCGACGGGGAATCTCGACAACATTCTCGATACCCTTCACGCTAACGCCCAGTACGGCCGCGGGGCCGCTCTGTTCATTGTCATTTTTACAAGACAGTGCGGAAAACATTGTCAGCGCGACGAGCGCTAAACCAACTATCTTTTTCATATCTTATATTCGGTTATCAGTCAATTAAAATTTGAGGCCGTCGTTCCAGCCGGGGTTCTGGGTGAGATTGCCCTGGGTGAGGCTTCTGTCCTCGACGGGGATAGGATAGTAGTAATCCCTGCCGTCGTTCCATGTCCAGCCCGGACGGGTGGCTTTGTGGAACTCAAGGCATCCTGATTCTCCCTCGGAGAGAGTTACGTCGGCTCCAATCTTGAGAGCGAGGGCTGCACTTCCCGCAGGAACTGTATCACCAGAATAAAGAGTCACATCGGGAGTGCCGTCGGCATTGAGGTCGTATGTGCCTTCGCCGGGGAAATACATACCGAGGAGAGGACATTCGAAAGTATGACCTTCGGCCCAGCGGATAATGTCATAGTAGCGGAATCCTTCCTGAAGGAGTTCAAGAGTCCTTTCGCGGCGGATTTCGAGAATCAGGCCCACGTTGGAGGAGTTCTTCCCGGCGACCTTGGGATAGCCGGTATACTGGTCGAGGAGGTACGGGTCAGGATTGGCATTGGCAGCGGCCATGTCAAGGTTGGGCATGCCTACGCGTTCACGCAGGGGCTTGATGGAACGGTCGATGTCAGCCTGTGAGATGGTGCCGAGTTCAGCCTTGGCCTCTGCGTAGTTGAGATAAATCTCAGCTGCGCGGAAAAGCACGAGGTCGCAGTAAGACTGATTATAAGTGTCATCTTCAGGGCCCATGAAATATTTGATGGGAGCATAGCCGGTCACTGAGTTGTTGATGTTGGGAGCGAAGAGCACGTCGGTCCCAAGTCTGCAATAGCCGGGAGTCCTGATGCTCTGGGCCATACGGGGATCGCGGTTCCTGGTCTCGTCGACAAACTGCATGGTCTCCCAGCCGGCCTTGTCAGTGAAACGGCTGCCATCCTTCATCAGATAGCTGGCCATGACCTTGCGGGTGAAACCTGTACGGCCAAGTGTCGAGCTCACATAAGAAGCGTTGGCACTGTGGGTCACATTGTATTCAATGTTGTAGTTTCTGGCAAGGATGATTTCCTTGTTGGTGCCTTCGGATATTCTGTATTTGGTGAAAAGGCCGATATAGCTCTTGGCTGTACTTTCAGCTGAGTAGATTGAATATCCGCTGGTGGTCATGAACTCATCCGCAGCTGCAGCTGCCTGCTCGAGGTAGAATCTGTAATCCTTGGCATCTGCTGGAAGGGTCTCAAGGGTGACGTCACCGGCGTGATACTTACGGAAGGTACCCTCGAAGAGGCAGAAACGGGATTTGAATGCAAGTGCAGTCCATTTGGTGACACGATAGTCGGAATGCTCTGCAGGAAGGTTTTCGATAGCATAATCAATATCCTCTATCATCTTCTGCATCACGATTTCGCGGCTGTCACGGGGCTTGTACAGGTCCTCGTCTTCGGAGCCGAGAGTGTGGTCGTACCACGGCACGTCACCGAACATCTTCACTTTCTCGAAGTAGAAATATGCACGGAAGAAACGTGCGAGAGCATCATATCGAGCCCTGAGTTTTTCATCCTTGCAATGGTCTGAATCCTCAAGGAAAGTATTGATCTTACGAAGATTGGTCCAGGTCCAGCCGGCGTCACCGGAGTTGATTGTGCGGCCGCCCCAGAGTGCCTGGTTGAGGTCGGTACCGATCAAGGCATCGCTGCTCTCGGCATAGAGGTCGCCGGCACCGGGGAACATAGGATAGAATGAGTTGGTGTACGTCTGCATCTCGGTCTCGGTAGTCAGGAAGGTCTCAGGAGAAAGCTTATCCTTCGGGAACCTGTCCAACATTTTCTCGCACGAAGCGAGGAGAAGAGAAGCGCTCAGCAGGGCACCGATATATTTTATGTTGGTTTTCATACAGTTAGTCATTAGAAGTTAATATCAATACCGAACATGAACGTCTTCTGCCAAGGGTAGATAGGATATTTACCATTTGTCTTGGCGGCAGCCTCCGGGTCGATGTAGTCACAATGGAGACCAGGAGCCAGATAGGCGAGGTTCTCGCCGGAGAAGTATACCCTGACGGACTCGATATCGAGTTTCCTGGTGAATTTCTGAGGAACGGTGTAGCCTACGGTCAGGTTTTTCAGACGGCAGTAGCCGAGGTTCTGGAGATACCTGTCGTTGACTGTGCCGAGCTCACGGCCGTCTTTCATAGCCACGTAAGCACGGGGACGCGGGAAGTATGCGTCAGGATTCTCTTCTGTCCAGTAGCTCTTGTAGAAATCCTTCTGGATCCATGATGAGAAAGGACGTGCGTAGAGTCCCCAGAAGTATCTTGCATCGCTGCTCGGATACCAGTCCTGACAGCCTACGCCCTGGATGAAGACGGAGAAATCGAATCCGTACCAGTTGAAGCCGAGTGTGAGACCATACTGGTAGCGGGGCTCAGAGTTACCGATTACCTTGCGGTCGCCGGGATTGTCAAGGGTATTGCTTCCCTTTCCGATCACATTGTCACCGTCGAGGTCGACGTATTTGAGGTCACCTGCACGGAGTCCCTTCTCTTCACCGGCTGATGAGTAGATGATGGAGCATACGGGGGACTGGTCTACAGGATAGTTCTTAGCCTCTTCGTCGGATTTGAAGAAGCCGTCAGTAGTGTAGCCCCAGATTTCACCATTACGCATGCCCACGTAATATGTAGAAAGGTCGTTTGTAGGGTTGTCGAATTTGGTGATGTAGCCGATATAGTCGTTTAATGTAGCGGTTACATTGTAATTGAACGGCTGTCCGAGAAGGTTGAAACCGTTCTTGTAGGTGAGGGAAAGCTCGTAGCCTTTGGTACGGAGGTCGGCGTTGTTGGTCTTGGGGGCAGATGCACCGTAGACAGCAGGCAGGGCCTTACCAGTGGTAAGCATATTCTTGGTGTCCCTGATATAAACCTCACCGGTAAAGGTGATCTTGTTGTCAAGGAAAGCAAGGTCGACGCCGAGGTTCTTCTGGTTGATGGTCTCCCAAGTATAAGTGGAGGCTACAGGGGCGCCGTAAGTCGCCACGGAAGACTTGTTGGCACCGAACAGATAGCTCTGGACTCCCAGGGCGACTGAACGGATGTAGCCATAATTTTCGACCTGCTGGTTGCCGAGACTACCATAAGAGAGTCTCACCTTCAGGTCATTCCACCAGGTTTTTAGCGGCGAGAAGAATGTCTCATCCGAAACTCTCCATCCGAGAGAGAATGAAGGGAAAAGTCCATAGCGCTGGCCTAAAGGAAAGCGGGATGTCGCGTCATAACGGCCGCTGACTTCCAGAAGGTATTTGCCTTTGTAGTCGTAGTTGATACGGCCGAAAAAGCCAAGAGTGGCATATTCTGACTGACCGCCACCGGTCTCGGTACGCTTAACGCCTTCTTCGTCGCCACTCACAAGGTTCTGGTCGTTGAGCTCCTGCGAAAGGAGGTCATAGCCAATTGTAGTAATCTTTTTGTTTGAGTAGGTCTCGAACTGAGTACCACCCATCACCTTGAGGTGATGAGCATCTTTGAATGTATCAGTATATGTAGCATACAAGTTGGCAGAGTGTATGTCATAGTTCTGGGTAACTTCAGTAAGCTTATCTACGTTACCGCTGGTTGTGATCGTCTCCGTCTGGAGAGGAATCCTGGATCCGAACACTCCGTTGACTGAGCGGTGAAGCTCTGCGGCGGAGTTGTTGGAATATGTGTAGTTGACTTTGACTTCCAACTGCTTGATCGGGGTAATGGTCACCTCGGTCGTGTTGGTGAAATTATTGATCTTCTTCCTGTTTTTGAAGTTGCTGTTGGCAATGTTGCCGGCAATTGTCTGTCCGCCACCGCCCGAGTCGGTCTGGTAGATGTAGGACCCGTCCGGATTCTGGGTCACCAGGAAGGGGAAGTATCCGGCAGTGAGCTGGTAGAATGTATCATCCATATCACTCAGACCGGGATAGTTATATACGGAGGAGAAATAGGCGGCGTTGTTGGTGATGTTCATCCAGGGCCTTACATCGAATGATACACGCGAACGGAGGTTGTATTTGTTGTACACATCAGGATTCTGGCGGAAAACGCCCTGTTCCCTGTCATAGTTGCCGGAGAAGAAGTATTTTATGCCTTTGGAACCGCCGCTGAAAGAAATATCGTGGTTCTGGGTGGGCTTGGTATCATTGAAGAAGTAGTGCCACCAGTCGGTGTTGCCGTAATATTTATATGTATTGCGTCCCTGGCTCTGGTCGATGACAACCCATGGACGTTCGGGATTTTCAGTGACATCATCGCGACGGGCCCAGAGTTGTTCCATATCTTCATCATTATAGAGAATCTGCTGGTTGCCGTTGTAAGCCTTCATGAAAAGATTGGCGAGATATACTGAATAGTAGCCGCGAGTCTCCCATTCGGTCGAGGTGGTAGGTGTAGAGAAACCGAGACGGCTGCTGTAGCGTACTTTTGCGTTACCATTACTGTCGCCACCATGCTTTGTAGTGACGAGAATTACGCCGAAACCGGCTTTTGCACCGTAAACGGCTGCGGAGGATGCGTCCTTGAGGACGGAAATGCTCTCTACATCATTGGGGTTAACCCTTTCGAGATCTCCTGAGATACCATCAATGAGGACGAGCGGGGATCCGTTATTGATAGAGTTCCAACCACGGATGTTGATGGAAACGCCCGCACCGGGACGGCCGGAAGGGCTTGTGACGGTAAGGCCGGGGACGGTACCCTGAAGGATGTTACCGAGATTGGCCTGAGAGCGGTCCTGGATGGATTTGGATGAAATCACGGATATGGCACCGGTGAGGTTTTCCTTCTTCTGGACACCGTAGCCTACAACTACAACATCATCGAGGAAGAGGACATCCTCTTCGAGAGTCACGTTGATGACGCTGCGGCCGTTTACTGCGACTTCGACATCGACGTATCCCATTGAAGAGAATACGAGCGTGGTATTACCGGAGGCGCTGAGTGAATAGCTTCCGTCAGTGCCGGTCACAGTACCGGAGATTGTGCCTTTCACCATCACGCCGACTCCGGGAAGGGGCTCGCCCTTGGCGTCAACGACTTTACCGCTTATCACCTGGGCCTGCTTCTGCGGAGCGGCACCTGCTTTTACGATGACATGCGATTTGTTGAAGGTGTAGGTGTATCCGAGATTTCCCATGACGGCGTCAAGCAATGCCTTCACGGCAGTAGTCCCCGCAGGGACCGTGACCGTCTGGGTAATATCGATTTCCTGGGCGTCATAATCCACTGACAGCCCAGCTTGGGACTCGATTTCTTTGATAACCTGTCCCAGTGCCGCCTTTCCTCCCTGCATGGTCACCTGTTGCGTCTGCGCAAACATTGACCCGCACAAGAAAAGGCAGAATAAAGTAGCAAAAATGATTTTTTTCATACCTAAGTAAATGTGCTAGATTATGGGTTTACTACATATAGTAAGCGCAAGCCCGATGGACACACAAATATTTTGGCAGAAAAAAACGGGCTCGCGAAAGACCCCGTATCAGAAATGATAGAATACCCTGTCACCCTCTATCCTGTAGCTTGAGCCGGGCATGAGAAGGGTCAGGACCCCGAGGGCGTCTTCGAGTGACTCGTCCGGCATGAAACGCACGTTGAGCGCGCTCTGGCGCATATTTTCAGAATTGTAGCTTATCGACACATTGAAGCGCCTCTCGAGGATGGAGACGACTTCGGGGAAAGAAGAATTGTTGAAAGAAAGGTATCCGTCTTCCCAGCTCATGGTCCTCCCGGCATCGACTATCGAGAGCGACACGGTTTTCTCAGAAGGGTTGTACTCCAGCTGCATGCCTGGCTCCAGGACACGTGACTCTTCGCCGGAGATATCCACTTTGACGCGGCCTTCTTTCAGGGTGGTGCGGACGGTCCGTTCGCCCATGTATGAATGTACGCAGAAAGAGGTGCCAAGCGCCTGCACGTCCATGTGCGCCGTCTTGACGATGAACGGTCTGGAGGGATCTTTGGCGACATCGAAATTGCCTTCGCCTGTCAGATATACGATGCGGCTGCCTTCTTTGAAAGATTCTGGATACAACAGCGTGGAACCGGAATTAAGATGAACCACGGTGCCGTCTTCAAGAGTGACGGATGAAATCTCGCCATAGCCGGCAACCAGATTGCAGGTGCCGTCCAGCGGGGAAATGGAATACTCGCGGCGCGTCAGCGAGAAGGTGAGCATGGCGACAACAGCCAGAGAGGCCGCAGCAGCAAAGACGGTCGCAAGGGTCCTCCGACGGCGGCTCCGGCGCTCTGCAGCGTCGATCCTGCCACCGAGGCGTACCCATTCCTTAAAAGTCCTGGGGCTGATCTCCCCGTTGCTTTGTTTCCAGATGTCCTCTATGTTGACTTTTTTATCCATTCTAGACTAATGTAATTTTAGAGCCCCGCCACACACAAAACAATTAAAATTTTAACCACTCTTCTCAAAGCGGCAAGGACATTTGTTATATGATTTTCCACTGTGCGCTTGTCAATGCCAAGCTTTGTAGCAATCTGTTCATTGGAATACCCCTGAAGCCGGCTCATTATAAACACCTTGCGGCGCTTTTGGGGCATGTGCTCCAGCGTATCGTATATCCGCGACCTGGTCTCCGATGCGTAAAGAGCTGACTCCCCGGAAGGAGTACTGTCGGCTCCGGTCGCAGCGGCTTCGCGGCAGAAGCGGGATTTGACTGCGGATTTATCGAAATGATTGTAGACCTTATACCGGGCCATCTGGAACAGGTACGCAGAGAAAGACTTCACCTCAGAGAACTTCTTCCGGGACATCCAGATATCAAAAAAAACATCCTGTGCATAGTCATATGCCGTCTCTTCGTCCCCGTCCAGAAGGCGGACGAAAAAATCCACCAGCCGTGGATGCCACTCCAGGAACAGCCATTCAAATGCATGCCTGCTCCCTTCAGATAGTTCTTTCAGACAATAACTCTCGTCCTCCTGTTTCATTTTCACAAAACCTGACGGCCTGTTAAAGCGTTATGGGTTCAAAGATAATGCTTTTTTCGGACACAGCCTCATCTATCCTCCTGAACCGGTACCCGAGCTTTTCCAGTCGCCTGATCACGTAGTCCAGCCGGTCATAGAATTTGTCCGTCCTCGCCGGATCAGTGCCGAAGTGCACCAGAAGTATATGGCCGTTCAGCGACGACCTCGATTCATATTCAAAAAGCCTGTCAAGAATCTCCCGCGAGCTCCTGTACGAAGCCATGTCCGGCATAGTATAATCAGCATTAGTCCCCGTCCCGGAGGTGAAATTCACCACCTGCAGCCCCATTGAACGCGCCCAGGAGGCTACCTCGGCATTGTAATACTCATACGGCGGGATGAAATATGGTGCCGCCGTCCTGACAATCCCATGCGATGCCATCTTCCGATACGCCCTCAGCATATCCTCCGTAAACTCCTCCCTCGACACCAGCAGTGAATCCCTGTTCTCCCACGGCATATACAGCAGATGCCCGTCACTGTGCGTCCCGACATAATGCCCGTCCGCCACAAGTGCATCAACCACCCCCGGATACATATCATAAAACCGCCCGGTAAAGAAAAACGACGCCTTCACGCCCCTCTTCCGCAGCGTCCTGATAATAGTTTCCGCCCCGTCAGCATACGTATCCGCCGTAAAGACAAGCGAAATCTCTTTCTTCGAAGGGTCGGTGCGCACAATGCCACCGTCAACATACACATTCCGGTCCGCTCCCCCATGCCCCTCCATCTGATAAAACGACAACGGAAATGTCAACGACGCGGTCCCGTCCATCGTCGGCTCGTTGGTGGAATAATCATGAACACTGTCATGATACACCATGAAACCAGGCTGGAACTCCATATAATTCACACCTCCCTCCATATTCACCCCGCTGAGCGAATTGAATATCGACGAATACACAGGCCCGTCAACAAGACCGCCGGTCGTAGTCCCCACGCCCTGCACAATCATGAATGAATGCGGCTGAGTCGGATACACACCACCCCGCGGCAGTTCCACCACCATGCTCACGCCCCACGGGTTGCAACCGAACAGCCAGTCCCGCAGCGCCCCCTCCATCTCCTCGAAACGCCTGTCACCCGTCATGGAACGGTACAATATGCACTGCGTCAACATCGCCACGGTCAGATTATTGGAGCACCAGACAGGCGGTATGCCATACAAAAACGGCGACTCCGACGCCCTCGCATAGACCTTCTCAATCCCGGACCGCAAATTCTCCACGAACTCCTCATTTCCGGTCTCCGCCAGCCTCACATGTCCCATATTCATAAATGGATACCACTGATAATGCCGCGCAGTATCAGCTCCCATCCACGGCGTCACAGGCTCGCTCCTGCCATATTGCACAGCCATATCCAGATACTTCCCGTCCCCCGTGCTGCGGTAAAGCTCCGCGGCAGCCAGTTCCATGTCATCCTCCCAGTTTCCTTCCTCATAAATGTACGGGCTCACGACGGACGCCGTCTGACACACTCCCGGCTTCTCCAGACCTGCCCGGAATGCATCATCCGCCTTGGTCCGTATCTTAGCCGCAAACTCAGGATAATAAGGTGCCAATATCTCAGCGCCGAGCGCAAACGCCGACGCAAACTTTCCCGTCGTGCTCGCAACACCCGTCGTTGCATTCACGCCCCCTCTCCTGCGATGCCTGACCTGCGGCTCTCCGGAGCAATAATACACTGGCCGCCCGTTATTCGCCCCCCAGCCATAATCCGCCGGATCGTCCGCCGGCAGCCTCATCCCCACATGGTCACGGTCATCCGCAATCTGATTGTAAAACTCACCCGGCTCCGGATTCATCCGGTCCAGCCAGTCCAGTCCCCAATAAATTTCATTGACAATATCGGGAATACCGTCACTCCCCGGCGTGCCGTCAGCCTTGTGCGTATCTCCAAATGCCTCCGGATGCCGCTGATATGCAAACAGCATCTGGTAGATGGCATTCGCCGAAGTCGTGGTGTACTGCATGCAGTCAGACGCATCATGCCACCCTCCGGTCACATCAATACGATGTCCCTCTTTCTCCGGATGATAAGTAATATAACCATCCTTGACATGGCAACTGTCCCGAAGCACCGGATTCCAGCCGCAACGCTGCTGCCTCATATAATTCAGCACGAAATCCGCAGTCCCGTCATACACGCCTCCGTCCACCGGAAATATCGAAGACCTCGTCCCGCCAGCCTCCAGATAATACACTCCCGGAGCATGCACAGAGCTGAAATCAAGCCTGAATGTGGCCGCCATACCGCCAAGCGGGCCCGTGGAACGGGCACCAAGCACAGTCACCACGGAGTCAGTGTAAGCGTCCACCACACGGAACGCTGGCACATCCACGGCAGTGTCGCTCATCAGTACGGCGACTTTGGTAGAGGACGGCAGATAGCCGAGTTGGTTGATGCGTATCCAGCCTTTGCCGCCAGAGGGCACGCAGAACAGCCCCCATACTATCGCGGCAGCGGCAAGTATGCGGTAAAAACTTTTCATGTCAAAAAAACTATTTCAATCCTTTTTCTTTGCGGCGGGAGGCGTAATAGTCAGCGTGAGCGGGATTTTCAGGGAACCAGCGCTTCAGAACGCGGTTTTCTTGTTCAAAGACTTCATGAATGCCCCAAAATGAGGAAAACGCTGTCACGGCAGCTATGATTGAGAGTATGACATTGGTCAGCATGACTGACACAACCGACAGGACCAGGCCCGCAACGAGGAACCACACCCAGCATTTGCGGGTCCAGCGGTACTCGGACTTGATGACGATCGGATGGAATACACCTATTATCAGGAAAGTGGCTGCGCCTATCAGGAGTCCGTAGAGATGTTGTACCATATAATTTATTCGATGGAGTTAATGTCTATTAAATTGTTGAGCAGTGCATACACCGTGAGGCCGGCTACAGTCTTGATGCCGGTCTTGCGGGTGATATTCTTGCGGTGCGTTATGACAGTGTAGATGGAGATATTGTACTGGTCTGCTATCTCCTTGTTGAGCATACCTTTAGCCACGCTCACAAGAATCTCTTTCTCGCGTGACGAGAGCTCTTCTCCCTCAGCCCTGGGTGAATCCTGCTGTGACTCGACGGCGCTGCGAAGCTTCCTGACTACCGTGGTGGGAGCATCGTATATCCCTATCACCGCATCATACGGGCGGAGAGTCTCTTCATCCATGAGGGATGTCTCGATGGCCACCGCAGGGGCATCCGTGAAGTCCGCCAGTACGCTGCGCCCGTTGGCACGTGACTCATAGTCGAACACAATGGGGTCAATCACGACAACGTCAGCCTCGATGTTGCGCAGGCGGTTGGCGCTTCCCCGGGACAGGTCCGAAAGAATGCCGATGACTTTGAACTCACCCACCTCGCCGAGGATCTGCTCGATACCACGGGCGACCATCAGTGAGGGAATTATCAGCAATACATTTTTCTTCTCCGTCATCATCGCTTCTCAAGTTTGTTCACAAGCGGCATGAGGATGGAGTCTTCGATGAGGGTATGGCGTTCAAGGTCACGGGCGAGCCTGTAGATACCGTTGAGCACCTTGATGATGGCTTTGGAATCGCATTCACGGGGAAGATATTTGAGCACAATATTTTTCAGGTCCTCCACCTTCTCCTCTATGTTGGTGTGGTCGTCACCCACCTCTTCCGGTGTGGCCGAGGGGGCATCCGCATGCTCATAAAGAGCCTTGACATAGGGGAATACCACATTTTCCTCGTACTCGAAGTGCTTGGAAAGCTCTTCCTTGTACTGCGAGAAGAACCGCCAGATAATCCTCTGGTGCTTCTCGTCGCACGGAGCGAGCATCAGTTCGATGTCGTCGGCGATATCCACCAGCGCGGAATGCAGGTAGAACTCATGCGAGAGATGCAGGTATCGTATAATATGCATCACATTCACGCTGTCCAGAGTCTCGCCCGACGGCACATAGTCGTGGAACGTATATATGCCGCATACTAGGAAAAATGTCGCTACATCGACGTCATTGCGCTCACAAACCTCGCTCACGGAAGCTTCTCCGAGAGTCAGGTCGATGTTGAGACGATCCAGTACAGTGAGTAAATGATAATTGAGGTCCACGAGATCCGCCATCTTCATCTTCGGAGAGAAAACGGCGCGGGACACTTCACCAGATAGGTTTTTCTTTGCTGTCATAATGGATGTAAAGATAACTCATTTGCTCCTAAAAGCAAAAAATAGAAGCTGTTCTTACGCATAACTGTGCATCCCGCCGAGGACCATGTTCACACCGAAATATGTTACCAGCACGCTTAAAAAAGCGACTATACACAGCACATGAAACAGCACCGGCCGTCCGGACACCCCATACTTCAATACGCCGGCATACACAAGAAGCGTCACAAGCGCCCACGTCTCCTTCGGGTCCCAGGCCCAATAACTGCCCCAGGAAATATTCGCCCACACGGAGCCCAGAATGGTCCCGAATGCAAGCAGGAACACGGCGGGATACAACACCACCAGCGACACATCGCGAAGCCTTTCCATGGCGGGCCGTGCCAGAAGCCCCATCACCCCGTTCAGCGCAACAAGAGCGAAAAGCGTATAAGACAACATCATGGAGAGCACATGCACCGACAACAGCGGTGAATGCAGCACCGGCATGATATGGGTAATCTGCGGATTCGCCGAAGCGAGCGATGCCACCAGCATCGTAAAACCGGCCAGCACAAAGCCCAGAGGCAGCACCAGGACAAACCGCCTGCGCAGCAGAATCATCGCCAGCGCCGCCAGCCATGCCATCACAAGCATCACGCTGTAACTTCCGGCAAACGGTGCATGCCCCGACACGTACCACCTGAGTCCCAGCACCAAGGTCAAATACGCAAGCAGTGCGACAGCCAGTCCCGTCATGAGTCTATCCAGCCATAAAGGGAAACGCCTCCCCCTCGCCATCAGAAAAGCACTCATTACAAACACCAGCAGCCCCAACGAAATCGCCGCCATAAACGGCACCATCGGCCTGGAAATGCGGTTATACAATCTCTCAGCCGCTACATGCCCGTCCGAAGGCAACACCGCCCCGGCAGTCTTCACCTGATACTCCCTTATCTTCCCGAGCAGAGCCGAGACTCCGTCCCAATCCTCCCTTTTCACCCCGTCATGCACCACATCAAGCACCCTCCTCACAAACACCCACTTATCATAATCCAGCCCCTCCGGCAACGGATCATCACACCCGAACCACCTTATCTCACCCTCCACTTCCAGCGGAAAAATCTTGAAAGCCCTGCCCGAAGCCGCCTGCATCAGCACCTGCTCCTTCTCACTCTCCTTTGAAGTCCCTCTCTCTGAAGCCTTCAGCTTAAAAGGCACCACCTTCCACCAATCATAAAAGAACAACCACCCGCTCACCACCTGGTCCGACGGAAACCCGCGCCAATGCGCTTTCCCATAGGCTTTAAGGCAATAATCCCTCGTAAGTGTCTCCATCGGCACAATGCGGTCATTATAATACACATACAGTTCTCCAAACCTCGCCGCGACGCTGTCGGGAAGCACCTTCGGCAATTCCCCGGAAGCCTTCGACGGGACCGTAAATAGCAATGCCAGCACAAATGCAGTCCCGACCCGCTTCAACGTCTCCCCGAACCTGCTTCCCTTCCCGAAAAAATGCCACGCAAGCGACAACAGCACAGCCAGATAACCAGCATACGTGACGCCCACACCCCACGGATCATGACTCACCGTCAGGAACGTTCCCGCCATATCTTCATCATACCCCGACTGATAGAGCCGGAATCCGCTGCTTTTCAATATCTTATTCATTGAAACAACACTTTCTTCCCCATCCACGGCCACGGTACTGCGATAATCCGACTCCGCCATCGACCCTGCATACCTTTCCACCTCAAAATCCTTCAGTTCAAGCACAAACGGGAACATCACTTCCCTGCCGTCATCCCTCGTCCACACATTCACGCTCTCCCCCTTCCTCAGATGCACCACACCGGTCTCTCCAAAGAAAAATGTCACGAGCGCGCCGCACAATATCAATGCAAAAGAGCAATGCAACATCTTCTCCGACAGCCGTCTCCCTTCCAAAATCACCGAAGCCAGACCGGACAACACCGCCAGCACCCACAAAAGCACAAACCACCACGAATGATATACCATCTTAAAAGCCGCCGCGGTGCCGGAACTCTTCCCGACCACCGTGGCAGCTATCATTGCAACGGCGGCAGCCGTCATGCATATATAAAATACTTTCCTTAACATCAACGTCAAATTGACTCCACGAAACGCACCACGGCCTCGCGGTCCGCTGTAGAGAGATTATAAAATGACTCCACCACCTTGTAGGCGTCGCTTTGCTTGCTGTAGCCATGCCACATGATGGCCTCTTCCACGGTGCGGGCGCGAAGGTCATGCAGACGGTTACCCTCGCCGGTATTGATACGGGAAAGTCCCCTTCCCCATAGAGGAGTGGTCCGGCACCATGAACCGTGTATATCCTTTGCCATGAAAAGCCTGTGATGAATCAGGTCGGTATAAGGATATATCTTCTGATCCTGATAACGCGGCAAGGGTCTGTCCTTGAGGATGGCCGGCGTCCAATAGTTATCGGAAGCAGTGTTCCACTCAGCGCGGTGGCATCTGGCACAGCCGATGGCGTTGAACACCTCTTTTCCCCTCTGAACTTCGCTGTCATTGAGATCCCTGGCGCGAGGGATGGCGAGGCCACGATGCCAGACCATGAAATTATAGAACTGGTCATTGCTCATCTCAGCCCTGGCATTGTGCCATTTGTTGTCAAACTGATTTGTCGAAGGGTCGAGCAGGCCACGGACCGCCTCGGCAATCCCCTCGTCGGTGCCGTCGGCATAGTAGGGCGAATCAGGGTCTGCCTTGATGGCCTCAATCACGGAAGGAGTCTCAGACATCGCCCTGGCCCATGCAGCGGTCGTGTAGAGATAGGGGCGGTCGCCTCTGGACACGTTTGTGATATTCCAGACAGCATTTGCTCCTGCGCCATCCTGAAGCGACGCACGGGTCATCGCGTAAGTAAACCGCTTGACCATCTTTGTTCCGGCAGGAGCCGGAGTGCCGTCGGCGAACTGTCCCTCGGCGAGACTGTAGTACGCTCCCGGAGCGAAATCCCCGGCTTCGGCATCCCAGAAATTGGGATTGAGCGAAGCTCCGTGCGACGCCTCGCGGATATACTGAGCCTTGATGCTGTCCTGCGGGATGGCGTCCAGAAGACCGGAGCCGGGAATGCCGATGGTGGATTCCAGACGGAACGCCACCGCACCGCTTGCCTGCGGCTTGGGGTCGGTATTGAAGGCACTCTCCGGAATGAATACCTCCGGGTATATGAGCTCATAGGCAGTGCCGTCGGGGAATGTGAGCGGAAGTCCGCTCTCCATAGCCTCGACCTTGTGCCATGTGATGCTGACCTGGTCTTCATCCACAGGCGGAAGGAACGGATATACTGCCTTGGTCTGCGGCATACCCGTGACCTCGGACACGTAGGGTCCGTCGTTGCTGTCAGCTCCGTCTGCCGGGTGATAGATTACGAGGAGGTAGCCGTTACCATAGGAGGCCTTGTAGGTGTCCTGCCATTTGCCGTGGCCGTAACCCGGATGGCAGTCCATGCAGGATGAGCGCACGTATGCCGGGCCAAGGCCCTTGAACGGCTCGGTCGCGATGGTGAAGTTGCGCTCAAAGGCGGCTTCACCGAGATTGAATGCCGTCATGAGACCGGCCTCGGATGTGGCCGGAGTCTCGTTTTCATAGCTTCCAGCGGTGATGTCGTCCGTCGTACCGAGACGGCCTCCCGGATACCATTCGTCGGCCG
>JAFZPY010000127.1 GCA_017552475.1 Bacteroidales bacterium
TACACACGAGCGGCGCCCCGGGAGGCGAACTCAAAAGCTATGGCTCCGGTACCTCCGAATAAGTCCAGAACCTTCAGGTCCTCGAACTCATATTCATTATTCAGCACATTGAACAGGCCTTCGCGAGCAAAGTCCGTGGTCGGCCTGGCCTTGTAGCCTGCCGGAGGATTGATGGACTTGCCACCCAATCTGCCACCGATTATCCGCATATCTCCACAGCCTTGAAGTATCTGTACAGTGACATCTCATCCTCCGGGGAAAGAGGAGTGCGGAAGGAGATGGTGGATACCTCCGGATTGAGCTGGAGCTTCTTCATCGCGAGGAAGATGAAATATTGGGCAGTGGTGAAGTCCTGCGCGGGAAAGACATTGGCCAGAAGCAGACTCTTGCCCTGGGCAATCGCCAAATGAAGGTGTCCGTCACGATATGAAGCCATTATCTTGTTGTAGTCGGTGCAGGAGAGGATGTCCCTCAGAATATAATACATCTCCGGGAGCACACGGCTCTGCCGGCCGTCAGTATCCAGCACGGTGGTGGAGACTAGACGGGACAACGACTCATCAACGGATAGGGAATAAACCAGGACCGCGCCGAAAGCCGGCACCCCGACATATTCCACCTGGTCGGTATCCCTGAGGTCGACCACTTCAGCGAGCGCCGTACGCGCATCTTCCGGAACGAAAAACGAGGCCGGAACGAGGGCGCATTTCTCCGTCATAAGGGATATCTCGACTAGGTCATATCGCTTCTGGAGCTCCGGGGAAGTGAAAATCTTCTCAGCACCCAGCCAGCCGGAAGAAAAGGCCTTGCCTCCTTCTTCCGTCTTAAAAGAATATCCACTCAAGGAAACTTGAATGGATATTCTACTATTATATACTTCGGTATTCATCGTGGTACGGGGAGAAGAATGTACTACTCCCAGTTGCCAGCATTGTTGTTAGGTGCGGAGATGCTTCCGACCTGAAGGCCCTGATATCTGCTCTGTGCGTCTCTCTCTGCATTGAGGTTGACAATGAGCTGGTGGTCCATGCCACGGAGAAGAGCCTTGTAAGGCATGCGAGCCTCGAAGAGAGGCACCTCAACGCCGGAAACAGTCTTCACGATAGCGTCCATCTCCACTTTCATGCCGCCGGAGAAAGGAATGATACCGACAGAGTCGATGCAAAAATTCTCACGTGAGTGGAAAAGGGTATCCTTTACAGGAAGGTCGGTGCGTACAGCTACGACGATGCGCTCACCCTTGAGTGCGAGTGCAAGGAGTTCCTGATCTGTGATCTTCTTATTGGCTTTCTTGATGGCGTTTGTATTCTCTACAGCGACTGAATCGTCCATGGAGCCAATCTGCATGACAACGGGCATCTTGGCGGTGTTGTAGAATACTACGAGGGAATCAAAGTCGGCGGTGTAATGGTTGTTTACACTCTTGTAAGCCACTTCAAGCTCGCGGAGGTCCTTGAGGCGCTGAATTGCTACTTCCTCACGGGCAGCTTTCTCAGAATTGAAATTTACAGGCTCCATAACACCTGCGTAGATGAGATAAACGAGCCCTACCGCTGCTACAGCGAGCACAATCTCGAGACAAATTTTGAGCGTTTTATTCATTATCCTTGTGTTTTTATTATTTTCAAAAGTTCTGACAAAGTTAGAAAATTGATTTATGAAATGCAATATAATTTGTACTTTTGCATTCGAAAAAAAACCAAATGCAAGATGAAAGAGTTGACGCCCGGAGACATATCAAAGCTGGACAGGATGATTGAACAGGCCGTCACAGTCACGGTGACCGCCCACATCCATCCCGACGGAGACGCAGCCGGCTCTACAGCAGCCCTCGTCGCATATCTCGCCGCCAGAGGCAAAGATGCGGCGATAGTCCTCCCTGACGCCTTTCCAGACAACATCTCTTTCGCAGCCGAGGGCATTGCCCCCGCAAAGATACTCCCTGCAGACACGGACGCGAAAGCCGCAAAGGAGCGCATCACAAAGAGCGATCTAATCTTCTGCGTCGACTGCAACGGCTTTTCCCGCACGGGCGATATCCTTGAGCCCGCCCTCAAAGCTCAAAAAGCCCGTAAAATTCTCATCGACCACCATATAGGCCCCGAGCAGGAAGACTTTGACCTCGTATTCTCCACTCCCGAAGTTTCTTCCGCCAGCGAACTCCTATACCATATACTCATGTCCCTGCCGGACATAGGCCATGACGCGCAAAGACTTCCCTCAATATCCCGCGACGCCATCATGACCGGCATGACCACCGACACCAACAACTTTGCCAACTCCGTCTTTCCCACCACCTTCGAGATGGCCTCCAGGCTCATTGCAGCCGGTGTCGACCGCGACGCCATCATCTCCCGTCTCTATCAGAGTGCCGGCGAAAACCGTCTCCGCCTGATGGGCAGCGTCCTCCGTTGCATGAAAGTCACCCCCGAAGGCATCGCCTACATCATCCTGCGCCGCGCCACCATGAAGCGCTACGGCATCCACGAAGGCGACACAGAGGGCTTCGTCAACATGCCCCTCTCCATCAAAAACGTCAGGATGAGCATCTTCCTCAAAGAGGACAAGGGGCACTTCCGCGTATCTCTCCGCTCAAAAAAGGGCACATCAGCCCGTCTCACCGCATCAACGTGGTTCCACGGCGGCGGCCATGAACAAGCCTCCGGCGGACGTCTCTTCTTTCCCGGCGACATTTCCACCCCTTCCGACGCCGAAAGCTACATACTCAAAGTCATAGCTCACACAGGCAAATGAAACACACCGCTACATACATTCTCCTCGCCACCGCCCTCATTACAGCCTGCGGCAAACAGGCCATTGAGAACACATGGGCAGCCCAGGAGACCAAAATAGAAAGCTTCGTCAATGCACGTCTGGGCGAAGCGGAAGGCGCCTACGCAGTCTACAACGGCGGCTCCGTCCGCGTCACCATGTCTCCCGGCCAGGGCGACTCCCTCAAAAGAGGCGGTCTCGTATCATTCTACTACGCCGGTTACACACTCACCGGCACCTCCGTCAGTTCATCCAATCTTTTCTGGACCAACAGCCAGGAAATCGCCACCGCCGCAGGCCGTGAAATCACCGGCACAGACACCTACACCATCGAGACCCTTCCGCTTGACAATGACTCTTTTTCCGAAGGTCTCGCCAACGGGATGGAAGGCGTCAGGGCCGGAGGCGAATACTACATCCTTTTTTCAGGAAAATACGGCTTCGGCAAACGCGCTGTCGGCACGATTTCTGCGAAGTCAGCACTGGTCTACCATATATGGGTGGAAAGCATATCCAACGAATAGAACAAACAACAATATGAAACCGCAACACACTTTAATCCGCGCAGTCATCGCAACCCTCGCTGCCGCCGTCCTCACCACCGGCTGCGAAAAAGAAGAAAAGTCACAGCCCAATTCCGGCGAAAAGCTGACATTCGACTCCTGGATACATGTCAACTATCCCGACGCTCCCTCTACCACCCTCGGCTCACGCATCCTTGACGAGACTGCAGGCACAGGCTCCCTCTATGACGAATCCTGCTCCTTCGTTCTCGCCGAATACACCATTACCGACCTCGACGGTACGATATCAGCATATACGAACAAAGAGACGGCCCAACAGCTCGGTCTCTACAACAAGTCCTACTACTACGGTCCTAAAGTCATCGTCGTAAGCGAAGGTGCGACATACGCAGGCCTCCGCGATGCCATCAAAGGCATGCGCATCGGCGGCACCCGCAAAGTGGCCATCCCTTCATGGCTTCTCACATACGACACCTACGACACTGCCGAAGAATACCTCAAGCACTCCACCTCCAACACATCCTCCATCTATACGATCACCCTCGTCGACCAGACCGACGACATCCTCAAATATCAGGTAAGGAAATGGCTCGAACCCTATGTTCATGAGCACATGCACGGTGTCGACTCCACATACTACGGCGGCGATGAAGAAGGCTACAAATACGGTTTCTACATCGACAAGATCGTGGAACACGCCGATGCCGATGAAATTCCCGCAGACTCCACGTTCTATATCAACTACACCGGTCGTCTCCTCAACGGCCAGGTCTTCGACACCACCATCGAGGACACCGCCAAAGTCTATAACATCTATTCTCCCTCCAAGACCTACGCCCCCGTTTCCGTCACCAAAGCCTCTTCCTACGACAAGACGACCATGGGGACATCTTCTTCCACCGTAATCACCGGATTCGGTTCCGCCCTCCATCTGATGAAGCCTTACGAAAAGGCGGTCACTGCCTTCACATCCTCCCTCGGCTACGGGTACAGAGGGAGTGGCAGCGCCATCCCGGGCTATATGCCGCTATGCTTTGAAATAGAGCTGGTCGACAAGCCTGAAGAATAATCAACTGACACAATGAGCAACAACACCTCAGCAATACCTACAACACTCGGCACAGCCAGCATCAACTCACTCATCAAGGCCTATGCGATCCCGGCCATCATTGCCATGACCGCATCGTCCCTATACAACATGGTCGACAGCATCTTCATCGGCCATATTCCAGAGACCGGATCGCTTGCGATTTCCGGTCTCGCGGTTACATTTCCCCTGATGAACATATCCACCGCCCTCGGCACCCTCGTCGGAGTCGGAGCATCCACCATCATATCAGTCCTCCTCGGTCAGAAAAACTACGCCACCGCCAATAAAGTCCTATCCAACGAAGTCACACTCAACGTCATCATCGGCCTGCTTTTCACCGTTGTTACATTATGCTTCATGGACCCCATCCTCACCTTCTTCGGCGCCAGCGAAAACACACTCCCCTACGCCCGCAGCTACATGATGATCATCACCGCGGGCAATATCATCACCCACCTTTACTTCGGTCTCAACAGCATCATCCGTTCCTCCGGCAATCCCAAATTTGCCATGGCGCTGACACTGTTCACCGTGATTTCCAACGCCATCCTTGACCCCATCTTCATATTCGGCTTCGGAATGGGCATCAAGGGAGCAGCCATAGCCACCGTGATCTGCCAGCTGATGGCTCTCGTAGTGACCATGCACTACTTCCTGGACCAGAAGAAATTCCTTCACCTCCCACGCAAGATATTCAGCCTCGACTGGCGCATCGCCAAGGACTCGCTTTCCATCGGCATGGGCCCCTTCCTGATGAATCTTGCAAGCTGCATCGTGGTCTTGTTCATCAACCAGCAGCTCCTCCGATACGGCGGCGATCTTGCAATCGGAGCCTACGGCATCGTCAACCGCCTGTCATTCCTCTTCGTAATGATATGCATGGGCTTCAA
>JAFZPY010000128.1 GCA_017552475.1 Bacteroidales bacterium
GCCGTCGAACAGTACCTTGAGGAACACCCCAAAGAGGCCAAGCTCATCATCGAGAAGATTATTCTCGCCGCTACCGCCCGCTCCGCTGCCCGCAAGGCCCGTGAGATGGTGCAGCGCAAGCCCGTCATGACAGCTGCCGGCATGCCCGGCAAACTCGCCGACTGCTCTGAGCGCGATCCGGAGAAATGCGAGCTCTTCCTCGTCGATGGTGATTCCGCAGGCGGTACGGCCAAGCAGGGCCGTGACCGCCGTATCCAGGCCATCCTCCCTCTTCGCGGTAAGATTCTCAACGTCGAGAAAGCCGCAGGTGACCGTGCCTTCGAGAGCCAGGAAGTCCGCAACATCTACACGGCCCTCGGCGTGTCAGTCGCACAGGAAGACGAGACCGGCGAGAAGAAGATGGACCTCAGCCGTCTGCGCTACCACAAGGTCATCATCATGACCGATGCCGATGTCGACGGCAGCCACATCGCCTGCCTCATCCTGACATTCTTCTTCCGCTACATGTTTGACCTTATCAAGAACGGCTACGTGTACCTCGCTACACCTCCTCTCTATCTCGTCAAAAAAGGCAAGGAGGAACAGTACTGCTGGACAGAGGCACAGCGTCAGGAAGCTACCGAGCGGCTTGGCAAAGGCTCCGACAAGGGTGTGACAGTACAGCGATACAAAGGTCTCGGTGAGATGAGTGACGAGCAGCTCTGGGACACCACCATGAATCCCGATACCCGTCTTCTCCGCCAGATCACCATCGAAAACGCCGCCGAAGCCGAGCGTACCTTCTCCATGCTCATGGGTGATGATGTACCGCCCCGCAGGCAGTTCATCGAAGAGAATGCGCACTACGCCAACATCGACGCATAAAACCTACTGCAATGTTAGATATATTCGACAGAATATCAAGAGATTCCGGAGGCCCTATCGGACAGTATTTCGAGCAGGGCTTCGGCTACTATATGTATCCCCGTCTTGAGGGAGAACTCGGCCCCCACATGACCTTCAACGGCATTCCCGTACTCAACTGGAGCCTCAACAACTATCTCGGCCTTGCCAACCATCCTGAAGTCCGCAAAGCTGACGCTCAGGCGGCCGCCGACTGGGGCCTTGCGTACCCTATGGGAGCCCGTATGATGTCCGGCCACACCAGATATCACGAAAAACTTGAGAAGATTTTTGCTGATTTCGAGAAGAAGGAAGATGCTTTCCTGTTCAACTTCGGTTACCAGGGCATCGTGTCGGCAATTGACGCGCTCACCGCGCGTCACGACGTCATTGTCTATGACGCCGAGTGCCACGCCTGCCTTCTTGACGGCATCCGCCTCCATATAGGCAGCAAATACAAATACCGTCACAACAATCTGGAGGATTGCGAGAAAGTTCTTGCCCGCGCATGCGCTGAGGCTGATGCCAACGGCGGCGGTGTCCTCCTGATTACCGAAGGAGTCTACGGCATGACCGGAGCCCTCGGCAAACTTGACGGCATCGTGGCGCTCAAAAAGAAATACAACTTCCGCATCCTGATTGACGATGCCCACGGATTCGGCCTTCTCGGTCCGCACGGCCGCGGTACTTCCGAGCATTTCGGTGTCATGGATGAGGTTGACCTTTATATTGGAGCCTTTGCGAAGTCGATGGCGTCAATCGGCGGCTTCATCGCCGGCCCTCATGCCATCATCAACTACCTTCGCATGAACATGCGTTCCCAGATGTACGCCAAGTCGCTTCCCATGCCTCTTGTCCTCGGCAATATCAAGCGTATGGAGATCATCGACTCTCCCGAAGGTGACGAGCTTCGCAAGAAGTGCTGGGCGATTACGCACGCCATTCAGGACGGTTTCCGTCAGGAAGGCTTCGACATCGGTGAAGCCGAGGCCTGCGTCACTCCCGTCCACATCAAGGGCGGCGTCGCCCAGGCGACCAAAATGGCCAAGGACCTTCGCGAAAACTACAAGATTTTCTGCTCCATGGTGATTTATCCCGTTATTCCCAAGGGCATGATTATCTTCCGCATCGTCAGCACCGCGGCCCACACCATGGACGACGTGCGCTACACTCTCAACGCCTTCAAGGAAATCAAGGCCAAGCTCGATGCCGGTGCCTACGACGGCGACGACATCGCCGCCATGACCGTCATGGAGTAGGTCTCCCGTCATTCTTGAGCTTTGCTCGAGAATCTCGGGCACGAAATAGCATCACGTCATTCTTGACCGAAGGTCGAGAATCTCGGAAACGAAGTAAAATACAGTGAACAGAACGTATTTCAAAGACAAAGTCATCATAGTGACAGGAGCCAGCTCGGGAATCGGGTTGGCTTCAGCCCGTCTTTTCGGAACCCTTGGAGCGAAGGTCGTAATGGCCGCGAGGTCCATTGACAAGATGCTCGCCCTGGCTCCGGAAATCTCTCAAAACGAGGATGATGTGCTTTGTGTGAAGTGCGATGTCTCTGTGGAGGACGACTGCCGCAATCTCATCGAAGCCACGGTTGCGAAATTCGGCCGCATTGACATACTTGTCAACAATGCCGGTCTCTCGATGAGGGCAATGTTCCGCGATCTGGACCTCAAGGTCATCCATAGATTGATGGATGTAAACTTCTGGGGCACTGTATATTGTACTAAATATGCCCTCCCGTATCTGTTGGAGTCTAAAGGGCAGGTTGTAGGAGTTATAAGCATAGCCGGTTATTCTGCGCTTCCCGCCAGGACTGGCTATGGCAGTTCTAAGTATGCTGTGCGTGGATTCCTTGATACACTGCGCATTGAACACCTGAAAGACGGACTCAATGTACTGGTGTTCGCTCCCGGCTATACCGCTTCCAATGTCCGCAATGCCGCGCTTGTGGCCGATGGCTCCGAGCAGGGGAGTACGCCCTTGGAAGAGGGCAAGCTGATGAGCGCGGAGCAGTGCGCCATGTATCTTGCCAAGGGCCTTTCCAGGCGCAAGAGCGAGATGATACTGACAGGCCTCGGCCGGGCGACAGTCTGGGCCCACAGGCTTTTCCCGAGACTGACTGACCGCTTGACCTACGGCTTCGTTGCCCGCGAGGCCGGTAGTCCATTCAAATAGTTCACGACCATGAAGATCAATTTCCGCAAGATTCCGGACGTCTATGTACCGTTCATAGTGCTTTTCGTGGCGCTGGTCATATTGATGCCCAAGGCTCCGAAGTTCAATTACGACTACCGCAAGGGACTTCCGTGGCACCATGAGACGTTGATTTCCCAGTTCGATTTCCCTATCCTGAAAACTGGCGAACAGATGGAAGAGGAGAGGGAAAAGGCCGGTTCAAGCATCGTCCCTTACTACAGATATTCATCCGAAGTCGTCAACAACAGTATCCGCGCTGTCGAGACTATGGACCTCGGCCGTCACAATGGCATGAAATCCGGCATCTTGTCGAGGCTCAACTCTCTCTATACAAGGGGTATAATCTCTGATGCCAAGGTCAGGCTAGGCCGTCACTCCGCCGCTGTCTCGGATGAAGTCCTGTTTGTCCAGAAAAACAAGAAAGCCGAGAAACATCCCGTATCAGAGGTCTATAAGCTCTCATCAGCCCGCAACAAGCTGATGGCCGACCTCTCACTGGCATACCCAAACGTCAATGCAGATTCTCTCTTGAACAAATCCGGTATCTATGACATCATAGTTCCCAACCTCATCTTCGACCGCTCCACTACCGAACTCGTGCACGCAGAGTCCGCCGACTACATCTCTCCGACATCCGGTTACGTGAGCGCCGACCAGAAGATTATCTCCAGAGGAGAAATCGTAACGGCGGAGATTGCACAAATACTCGATTCATACAAAGTAGAATACGAGAAGAATCTCGGATACGACGGTCCCCGCATCGTGCTTTGGATTGGAGTACTCATTATATCTCTTTTGCTGGTGTGCATTGTGATGTACAGTATCAACTTCTCCAATCCTGACATATTCGCCGACCGCAACAGGATGCTCTACATCCTCACCGTGTTCCTGCTGTTCTTTGCCTTGACTACTGTCATCTCCAAACTACAGCCCGGAGCCGTGTATCTTGTGCCTTATTCTCTTGTGACATTGTATCTTACGGCGTTCTTCCAGCGCAAGGTGGTCGTGGCTTTCTACATGGTCTGCCTGATGCCGGTGCTTCTGATACTCAACAACGGATACCAGATTTTCATCATGAACCTCGCCGCCGGCATGGTGTGCATGTATGTGGCTCCGCGCTACAACAGGGGGTGGAAGCAGTTCATAATCTCTCTCATCGTATTCGTGGTGATGACCGTCGCCTACAGCGGTTTCCGTCTGATGGACGCCTCCGCTCCGGACTACCTGATGACCGTATTCTACATCTTCATAGGCTCACTCCTGATGGTGGCGTTCTATCCGCTGATCTACCTCTTCGAGAAAATCTTCAACCTGGTCTCCCAGACCCGTCTCGTCGAGCTCTGCGACACCAACAGCCGTCTCCTCCGCGAACTGTCCCAAAAAGCTCCGGGCACCTTCCAGCACAGCCTGCAAGTCATGTCAATGGCCAGCGCCTGTGCCCGTGAAATCGGTGCCAATGATGCCCTGACCCGCGCCGGAGCCCTCTATCACGACATCGGCAAGATGAAGAATCCCCTCTGCTTTGTGGAAAACGAAAGCACTACCATCACTTCCCGCAAATACCACGACGGACTGGACTCCAAACAGAGTGCCCGCGACATCATTTCACATGTCCCCGATGGCCTCGAAATAGCAGAAAAGCACGGACTTCCCAGTGTAATACGTGAATTCATTGCCACTCATCACGGCTCGTCCACCACAGGCTTTTTCTACACCAAGTATGTCAATGAAGGTGGCGACCCTGCTGACAGCGAAGACTTTACATACAAATGGGGCCGTCCCTCCACTCGCGAACAGGCTATTGTCATGCTTTGCGACAGCATAGAAGCGGCATCCCGTTCAATCAAGGACGGTACCAAGGAGGCCTATGACAAACTGGTGGACGACATCATCGCCGCCAAAATACGGGACGGCCAGTTCAACGAATGCGACATCTCCATGCGCGAGACCAGCAAGATACAGGACGTCCTCAAATCCTTCCTGGCGCAGATGTATCACGAGAGGGTGGTCTATCCTGACCGCAATTGATTATTTGATAATAATTCCGTACCTTTGCACCCCGTTTTTGGATATTAATATAAAGTAACATAAAGATGAACGTAGAAACAAGAAAAATCGATGAGCTCAATCTCGAGCTCACCCTCAACATCAGCAAGGATGATTACGCCGAGGCTCTCAAGAAGAAACTCAATGAGCGCAGAAGAAATGCCGAGTTCAAGGGCTTCCGCAAGGGTATGGTTCCCGTAGAGCTCATCCGCAAGGTATACGGCGAGCAGGCTCTTGTAGAGAGCGTCAACGCCGTCATCTCCGAGCAGCTCAATAAATACATCAACGACAACAAGATCCGCATCGTCGGCGAGCCTCTCGCCAGCGAGGACCAGCCTCAGGTTGATTGGGTTGAGGGCAACGACTTCACTTTCAAGTTCGACATCGCCAGCACTCCCGAGATCACTTTCGACGTGACCAAGGAGGACAAAGTACCCTACTATGAGATCAACGTGACCGAGAAGGCCAAGAAAGAAATGAAGGCCAATATCCTCCGTCAGTACGGTTCCCTCGAAGAGGGCAAGGCTGCCAAGGAAGAGGACTACATCATCGCTGACCTCGACAATGGCGACAACAAGGTGGAAGGTGCATACATCTCCATCCGCAACGTCGCAGAAGGCTCACGCTCCAAGTTCATCGGCCTCAAGGCCGGCGACAAGCTCGTTGTCAATGTCAACGAGGCATTTGAAAACGAGACCGACCGTTCTTCCCTCCTCAAGGTGAAGAAAGAGCAGCTCGCTGATATGAATCCTGACTACTCCATCACCGTTGTCAATGTCAAGACCTTCGTTCCTGCCAAAGAGAGCCAGGAGACCTATGACAAGATCTACGGCGAGGGTGCTGTCAAGACAGCCGAGGAGTTCGACGCCAGGATTGAGGAGCAGATCAAGGCCAACTACAAACAGGAGGCCGACTACCGTCTTTCCAAAGATGTACGCGACTATTTCGTAGAGAAGGCAGCCATTTCACTTCCGGAAGCCTTCCTCAAGAGATGGCTCTTCGTGGCCAACGACGGCAAATTCTCCATGGAAGAGATCGAGAAGGAATTCGACAAATTCCTCGCTGATTTCCGCTGGCAGATGGTCCGCGGCCATATCATGCAGAAATTCGGCCTGAAAGTCGAGGAAAAGGACATTCAGGAGGCTGCAGAAGGATTTGCAGCATACCAGTACGCAATGTACGGTATGGGCAACGTTCCTCAGGAGCAGCTTCGTGAGGCTGCCGCTTACATCCTCAAGGATGAGCGTCAGGTCCGTCAGCTCGAAGAGCAGGTCGAGGACAACAAGACAATCACCGCTGTCAAGGAGAACGTCACCCTTCAGACCAAGAAGATCTCCGAAGACAAGTTCAAGGAACTCAACTAATGAACGCCAGTAAAGAATTTCAGAAATTCGCCGTAAGCGACCGTGGCATCTCCTCGATGACCCTTCATCGTTATGGAGAGGCCATGGACGCATACCTCACCCCCAATATCATCGAAGAACGCAGGCTCAACGTAGCGCAGATGGATGTGTTCAGCCGTCTAATGATGGACCGCATCATCTTCCTCGGCGTGCCGATCGACGATGATGTCGCCAATATCGTCATGGCCCAGCTGCTTTTCCTGCAGTCCGTGGACTCATCCGCCGACATATCGCTGTATCTCAATACTCCGGGCGGTCAGGTGTCTTCCGGCCTCGGTATATACGATACCATGCAGCTCGTTGAGCCGGACGTCGCTACCATATGCACCGGCATGGCTGCATCAATGGGTTCGGTGCTCCTGTGCGCAGGGGCCAAGGGCAAGAGATCGGCGCTTCCTCATTCCAAGGTCCTGATCCATCAACCGCTCGGCGGCGCCCAGGGACAGGCCTCGGACATCCTCATCACCGCCAAGGAGATCGAGAAGACCCGCGAGGAACTTTTCCGCATCATCTCCGAGCATAGCGGCCAGCCCTACGATAAGGTATTCAAGGATGGCGACCGTGACTACTGGATGAGTGCGCAGGAGGCCCTTGAATATGGCATGGTGGATGAAATTCTTTCCCGCTCCAAGAAGAAATAATGGCAAAAGGTCATTCAGGCTCAAAAGACAGGCACTGCGTTTTCTGCGGAAGAAGTGAACATGAGGTTCCGTTCCTTCTGCAGGGACTCGACGGCTGCATCTGTTCCGACTGCGTTTCCATCGCCGGAGATTATCTGAAGAGTTACAACTCTCCCGAGAAGGCGTCGCCCGAGGCTATCGGCGACATCCCCAAACCCCGCGAGATAAAGGAATTCCTTGACCGTTATGTGATTGGTCAGGACCGCGCGAAGACTGTGCTTTCCGTAGCCGTATACAACCATTATAAACGCATCAATCACAATCTCGCCTCTTCGGCTTCAGATGATGTCGAACTCGAGAAATCCAATATCCTTCTCGTAGGCCCCACCGGTACCGGCAAGACTCTTCTTGCGAAAAGCATCGCACGACTGCTGAAAGTGCCTTTCACAATTGTGGATGCCACTGTGCTGACCCAGGCCGGCTATGTGGGTGAGGATGTGGAGAGTATTCTCTCACGTCTCCTTCAGGAGGCCGACTATGATCTGGCCCAGGCCGAGAGGGGTATCGTCTTCATTGACGAGATTGACAAGATTTCCCGCAAAGGTGATAATCCTTCTATCACACGTGACGTTTCAGGTGAGGGCGTGCAACAGGCTCTCCTCAAGCTTCTTGAGGGCAGTGTCGTGAATGTTCCCCCGCAGGGTGGCCGCAAGCATCCTGAGCAGGAGTTCATCCATGTCAATACGCAGAACATTCTCTTTATCTGCGGCGGTGCTTTCGAGGGTATCGAACGCAACATCGCCCAGCGTCTCAACACGCAGGTGATCGGCTTCGGCTCTATGGAGAAACAGAAGATTGACAAAGATAATCTTCTCCAGTACGTCGAGGCACAAGACCTCCGGTCTTTCGGTCTCATCCCTGAGATTGTAGGTCGTCTTCCTCTCGTCACGTATCTTGATCAGCTCGACAGGGATTCGCTTCTGAGAATCCTCACGGAGCCCAGAAACGCTCTTGTCCGTCAGTATCAGAAGCTGTTCGAAATGGACGGCAAGAAGCTCAAGATTGATCCCAAGGTCCTTGAGCTTATAGTTGACACGGCCATGAAGAACAAGCTCGGCGCCCGTGGTCTGCGCGCTATCTGTGAGCGGATCATGAACGAAGCTATGTTCGAGGCTCCCTCTTCCGACTCCAAGACTTTCAATCTCACTCTTCAATACGCAAAAGCTCATCTTTAACGATGAGCTTTTTCTTTTTTATTCGGTAGCAAATCTATATCCAAAGGTGATGCTGACTGTGAGAGGGGAGGAGGTGTAGCGGGAGTTAATTTCTTTTTTGTTTTGGGGATAGTAGGAGAGGCCGGGCTGGATGTAGAGGGCGCTACGGCGGGAAAGGGCATAGCAGGCTCCTGCGTTGAGGTTCAGCGACCAGCGGCGGTCGTCAAGGGGCAGGGATTCGGTGTTGGTGGATATTTCTTTGTCGTGGTGTTTGCGGTGGCTGTTGATTTCACCATGGATGAGTTTCTCGTACATTGGACCGGCGGAGAGGTAGAATGTGGTGTTGTGTGTGGTGTAGACATTATAGCTGACGAACAGCGGTATTCCAAGGTATGTGAGTTCCTGGGTGGAGGTTGTGTGTAGCATGTCGACGCCTTCGTAGAAGCGGGATTTAAGCAAGGTCAGGTATAGTCCGGTCTCGGCGCTCCATCTGTTGCCGAAGGAGAGCTGGATGCCGGCACCGAAGCGTAGGGGTATGTTGTGTGAGCTTTCTTTTTTGGATTCGGTGTTGCGGGAGAGGAGCTCCAGGTAGTTCTGGCTCTGGCCGGGGCCATTCAAAGCATCCGACATATAAGTCCCCGGGATGACGTCGTAGGATTTGGTGCTGAGGAGGTTTTTGGCAGGGTGAGGGGGAGGGGTACCTGCGGCTGTGGATGATGAGGAACCGGATGCGGAGGAGGACAGCGTTATGTTGATGCGGGGACGATTGTGCTTGTTAGTGCTGGTGGGGGTGTCGGTGATAAAGTATTGCTCGCCAGCTGATGAAACTTGTGAGTTTCCCGTATAAACATTTTTGTTATCTGCTGTAAACCCACGGTTGTAGATGTCGTCGGCTATCTCTGCGATGGTTCTGTCGTTTTTGAGATCCTCGGCTGACGCCAAGGATGACGGTGTGGGGGCGTCGTGTTTGGGTTCCTCGGCTAGCGCCAGGGATGACGGTGAGGGAATGTCGTGTTTGGGCTCCTCGACTGACGCCAAGGATGACGGTGTGGGGGAGTCGGTTTCGAGGGCCTCGGCTGTCGACAGAGGTGACGGGGAGGGGGTACTCGGGGTGATGAATACGAAAAGGGCGATTGCCGCGGCGGCTGCCGTAGTGATGGAGGCGGACCAGATGGCGAGGATGCGGCGACGGCGGCGTCGAGCGGCGAGGCCTGATGAGATTGCATCCCACAGTCCTTCGGGAGCCTGCTCTGAGTAGCCTGTGAGGCTCTCGCGCAGCGCGTCTGTCCATTTGTCGTTATGCGTTGTCATGTTCTCTGCGGTATTCTTTTATTTTCTTTGACAATATAGCCCTGGCTCTGGAGAGCTGAGAGGCGGATGAGTCTTCTTTGATGCCCAGCATGGCTGCGATATCGCGATGTGGTAGATTTTCGAAGACGTATAGGTTAAGTATGGTCCTGTAGCCGTCGGGGAGGGAACGTATCATGTCCTGAATCACTGCTGCAGGAATGCCGGCGGGAGAGGCGTCGCTTTCATCTTCGATCTCGGGGAGGTCTTCGACGTAGGTAAGCCGACCGGCGTGGCGGAGGGACTTGAGGGAGTCATTGACGACTATGCGGGTCATCCACGCACGGAGACTTCCGTCGCCCCTGTAGCTGAAGCCTTTGATCTTGTCAAAGATCTTGATGAAGGCTTCCTGGAGGATGTCTTTGACCTCGTCGCTGTCAGTGACGTAACGGCTGCAAACAGCCGTGAGATACCCCGCATACTGCTCGTAGAGCTGGCGTATGGCCGAGGTATCTCCGTCCTTGACGTGTTCAAGAAGGTCCTTTTCAGTCAGGTTATTTTCTGGTCTTGAACTCAAAGGTATGGGTAGCTAAGGTACCGTCGGGGCGGGTCCATTTGAGAGTAAGGGGAACGTATTGGCCATCAGTGTCGGGCAGGCTGTTGATGTCGAAGCAGATGAGGGCTTCGCTGAAGGTGTCTTTCCTGTCTCCTGATGCGTCGTGGTGGAGTATTAGTGAGTATGGATCTTCGGGGTCCTGGCCTGTGACTATGGTGAATTTGTGGAGGATATTGGTGGCTACACCCCACCAGGCGGCGTATCTGAGGGTGAGATAACCGTCTTCTACGCCTGTCATCCAGTTGTTGAGGATGTCAATGCCTTCGCTTACGGAGGCAGGGTTTTCTGATGTGACGACACCTTCTTCAATGGGTTCAATCCAGTGCACGTGTGCGGTGTAGTCAAAACTGCCGGTGCGTTCCCTGATGATTGACAACTCGCAAAGCACTCGTTTGCGACCGGTATATTTTATTTCCTCCAGGGGATATACGGTGATGTCATCTGTGAGCTGGAGATATACGGTATCTGCAGGGGAGCGCTTTACTGTGACGACGGCGATGGATTCAGAGCTGTCATAGCCGTAGTCCTGATTTGGGTCGACTACACTGCATGAAGCTGTGGCAAGAAGCAGGGTGGAGACCGCAATCGGAAGTATTGTTGCTTTCATAATCGTTTCGTTTTAACCATTGATAAAATCCTGTTTTCCTGGAATCTTGCACTAAGATGGCGATTTTTTTTGAATTATTTTCAGCGATGCAAGATTTGCGTATCCTCCGGATTGAATTATTGGCATCGATTGATAAAGAAGAAATTGGATAACACATAACAATTATGAACACAAAGACTTTTTTTGCGTCAGCGGCATCTATTGCTCTGGCCCTGTGCATGACCGCGTCATGCAACACTTCTTTCAATGACGGTTATTATGTCAACGATAATGGCGAGCCCATGGATCAGGATGGCGGCAACCGTTTCGATGAAATAGTTGAAAACCCGTTCGTCAAGGTAGCGGATGCTCCCGCATCCACTTTCTCCGTAGATGCTGACGGAGCCTCCTATGCATATATGAGGAGGTGTGTCCGTGATGGTTTCATGCCTTTAAGCAATGCTGTCAGGACCGAGGAATTCCTCAATTACTTTACATTTGACTATGACGAACCCGAAGGAGGGGAAATGCTGGCAATTAATGCAGAGACCGGAGCGTGCCCATGGAATGCAGAGCATAAGCTACTTCGTCTCGGCCTGAAGGGCAAATCTTTGAACAATAATGAAATCCCCACTGCTAATTATATCTTTCTTATAGATGTCTCAGGCTCAATGCAGGGAGAAGACAGGATTGATCTTGTAAAGACAGGTCTTTGCACCATGCTTGACTACATGAAGCCAGAGGACCGGGTGGCAATCATCACTTATTCCGGCACTGTGAAGAAACTTCTGGAGTCCACTCTCGTGAGGGATAAGTCGAGTATAAAGAATGCAATTAAAAAACTTGTTGCAAGTGGCTGTACCGCAGGAGGACAGGCTATGAAGATGGCCTATGAGGAAGCAGTCGCGCATTATATTAAGGGAGGTAACAACCGCATCATCATGTGCACCGACGGCGACTTCAATGTGGGCGTGAGTTCCAACGACGCTCTCATTGAGATGGTAGAGAGTTATCTTTCCAAGGGCATTTATTTGAGTGTCATGGGCTTCGGCATAGGTAACCTGAACGACTCCATGATGGAAAATGTCTCCAACCATGGCAACGGTACCTATAACTACATAGACAGTGAAGAGGAAATGATGAAGGTATTCGTAAATGAAAGGTCGCGATTCGTAGCTGTCGCCAATGACACAAAGTGCCAGGTGACATTCTCTCCGGATGTCGTGGACAGTTACAGGCTCATCGGATACGAAAACAGGCTGATGTCTTCTGAAGAGTTTGAAAATGACGGGAAGGATGCCGGCGAGATTGGTGCCGGACAGACTGTGACTGCGCTCTATGAGATTGTCCCGGCCGCATCTTATTCAGAGGATACACTATTGGCTACATTTGATGTCAAATACAAGGTTGCCCTCGGCGAGCAGAGCCGCAGCCTGTCACTGGGCGTGAAAGTGCCCGCGACGGATTCGAAGTCTGAAAACATCACTTTCGCCTCCGGAGTCGCAGCATATGCACTGGTCCTTCGTGAATCAGAATACAAGGGAAGCGCATCGTTTGAAATGGCTGAATCGCTTGTCCGTGAATCGCTCGGAGAGGATAAGTATGACTTGAGGAAACAGTTGCTGGAGCTGATTGGCAGAGCAGCTGCATTTGATAATAATTAGTTGGTTCAATGCTTTATACTTGATGTGAGAAGCCCGCGCTGTCGCAGCGCGGGCTTCTTTGATGTTGTTACTTCAATATTTATGTTAAAAAAGGTTTTTATAGTCTCACAATGCCGATTCCGGATATTGTCTTGCCGACAGAAGCGGAGCTGAATTTCTGGGCGTTGATTACTCCTGTGCCCATGATTGTGAATTCGGAATGACCGGTGTTAGTGCCGGAGAGCTTGATGGAACCTGCGCCGTTGATGGTAGCGGCAAGGGAGTCACAGCAAATTGATTTGATGCTGATTGCGGCGGCTCCGTTGATTTTGCATTCGAAGGTGCCGGTCTTTAAATCGTCAATTTCGATGGCAGCGGCTCCGTCAACTTGCAGCTTGTTCAAAGTGGGTGAGGTGACGGTCACTTTGATGTCGTCTTTATGGACAGATACATTCTCAGTATACTGAATGGTCAGGGTGTTGCTGCCTTCAGGGACATCGGCGGAAACGAGCGGGAGGAGTTTGTCGGTGCATTCAATGGTGACGCTGGTGGTGTCGGCCTGCTTGAATGAGAGCTCACAGGCTCCCAGGATATGGATGGCATTGAATGGCGCGGGCGTCGTGTTGACTGTGGTGAGATCGCCACTATTGGGGCCTATGCCGCAGGATGTCGCTGCAAGCATCAGTGCCAGGGTAATTGCTGTCGTTTTCATGGCTTATTGTGTGTTGAATACTGAAACATCGAGTCCGAGCAGCTGCATACGCTTGCGGATTTGGGGCACTTCATTTTCGATAAAGAATTTGCGTTGTGACTCAAGTATAATCTCCTTGGCATCAGGTGCGACGAAGTAGCCGATGCCTCGTTTGTTGTAGATTATGCCTTCGTCAGTGAGTTTTTCGTATGTGCGCATCATTGTGTTGGGATTGACTCCGATGTCGGCACCGTACTCGCGCACTGACGGTATGCGTCCTTCGGGCATCAGGTTGCCGCTCAGGATGCGCTCGCAGATCGAGTCGTATATCTGGAGATATATGGGTCTGTCGTTGTCGAAGTTCATGGTATTAATGTTTTAAAGTCTTGATACGGAGGTAAATGAGCCATCCGAGCAGGACCAGTTGGAAAAGATTGAAGATATTGCCGTAGATGAACATTCTGTCTATCAGTTCCTGGGCGTCGTTTATTTCCCAGGTATCGATCCATGCTTCAATATCGGTGAACCGGAAGATTATACCGAAAATGTTGGTGAACAGAATCTGCAGGGCGAATATGATGCCTATGCCGCCGGCAATCTTCCATTTCTTGAAGATCATTCCGCATAGGACAAAGTAGAGGATACTGCCCATGAGGCTCAGTGTGCATGCGAGGTAGAACTGGAAGGGGCTGATGTAAATCTCGTGCAGGCTGTCAGCCATCAATTTTGCGAGACCTATCGCTCCGCTCACGACGGTTTCGCAGATTGTGCTGCTCATTTTGGGGTCAATCGCTGCCAGGACGGCGTCAGAGGCGAAATAAACACCGACGAAAGCGACAGGAATGCAGATGAGGGTGGAGATGAGCAGGGAGATAAATTTTTCCATGCGGGATGCGGGAATCATCAGCCATGTGGAGCCTGCTTTCTTGTCTGTGAGGTGGCCATAGGTGCGGGCTGTGTAGAGTACCAGGATGACTGATGATACGAAGAACATCACGGTCCTGACTTCGATGCCTGGTGCTTTCCACTGCTGGGTGAAAATAAGTGCCGTCAGCAGGTATGTGAAGTACATTATAACACCGATGAGGCCGATCAGTATTATGGCTTTTCCGTTGTTGCGCCAGAGCTGGCGGAGGTCATACAGGAAATATTTCC
>JAFZPY010000129.1 GCA_017552475.1 Bacteroidales bacterium
CCCCTCGGGGGGACGAGGTCGAGGGTTCATTAACCACTATAAAACAATAAAACCTCCCAGAAAACTGAGAGGTTTTTTGCGGTGCGGAAGGGGCTCGAACCCTCGACCTCGGGCGTGACAGGCCCGCATTCTAACCAGCTGAACTACCGCACCGGGAAGTTGCTTTTGGGCTGCTTTCGTTGAAGCGGATACAAAGGTAAGCATTTATTTTGGATCCGCAAATTTTTTATGAAGTTTTCGAGCAGTTTTTTTTGATATTTTCGCTATCTGGATGCGATGCATTCGATTTCTACAAGGGCGCCTTTCGGTAGAGTCTTGACTGCCACCGCACTACGGGCGGGGAAGGGGGCGGAGAAGAATTCTGAGTAGACGGCGTTCATCGCAGCGAAGTCGTTCATGTCGGCGAGGAAGACGGTCGTCTTCACTACGTCAGCGAGGGAGAGCCCCGCTTCGGCAAGAATAGCTTTGGCGTTGGTGAGGGATTGGCGGGTCTGAACGTCTACTCCGCCTTCAGGGAAGGCGCCGGTGGCCGGGTCAATGGGAAGCTGTCCGGAGACGAAGACGAGGCCTTTGCCGTTGTCCGTTGCCTGGCTGTAAGGACCGATGGCAGCGGGTGCGTTGTTGGTGTGTACAGGTGTCATGTGTTGCTATATTGTGTTTCTGCAAATATAATAAAAAAACCGGCCCCGAAGGACCGGTTTGTGTGGTGTTAAGCACCGAAATTGTCGTAGTAGATGCTTTCGGGAGCGACTCCGAGGTCGTCGAGAAGCTTGTTGACGGATGCGACCATCATAGGCGGGCCGCACATGAAGTACTTGATGTCCTCGGGAGACTCGTGGTCTTTGAGGTATGTCTCGTACATCACGTTGTGAACGAAGCCTGCGGTGTATTTCACACCTGCCGCATCAGCTGCCGGATCGGGACGGTCGAGAGCCAGAGTGAAGTGGAAGTTCGGGAACTCCTTCTCGATTTCCGCGAAGTCCTCGAGGTAGAATGCCTCGACGAGCGCACGGGCACCATAGAAGAAACGAACGGGCTTCTTGGTCTTGACGGTCTTGAAAAGGTGCATGATGTGGCTGCGGAGAGGAGCCATACCGGCACCGCCGCCGACGAAGATGTATTCCTGTGTATCGGGGTCGTCCTTAGGGAGAAGGAACTCGCCGTAAGGGCCGCTGATCATGACCTTATCGCCCGGCTTGCGGGTGAAAACGTATGAAGAACCGACTCCCGGAGGCACGGGAAGCATTTTGAATACGCCCCTCGGCTGACTGCGGTCGAACGGAGGAGTGGCGATGCGGACGTTGAGCTTGATGACGCCCTCTTCGGCCGGATAAGAGGCCATGGAGTAGGCGCGGATGGTGGGAGTGTTGTTGACGGCATGGATGCCGAAGAATCCGTATTTCTCCCAGTCTCCCTTGTATTCAGGAGCCACGTCGATGTCGCTGAAGTTGACATCGTATGCGGGAATGTCAATCTGGATGTACTCACCGGACTTGAATTCGATATGCTCGCCTTCAGGCAGCTTTACGGTGAATTCCTTTATGAAGGTAGCGACGTTGTCGTTGGAGATTACCTCGCATTCGAGTTTCTTGACGCTGAGGGCAGACTCGGGAACGGCGATTTTGAGGTTGTCCTTCACCTTGACCTGGCAGCCGAGACGCCAGTTGTCCTTGATCTGCTTCTTTGAGAAGAAGCCGGTCTCGGTGGAGAGGATGGTGCCGCCGCCCTCAAGAACCTGTACCTTGCACTGTCCGCAGTTGGCTTTGCCGCCGCATGCGGAAGGAAGGAAGATCTTCTGGTCGGCAAGGGTATGCAGGAGGTCGCCTCCAATGGGGACCTGGAGCGTCTTTGTGCCGTTATTGATGTCGATATTGACAGACCCCGAAGGAGTCAGCCAGGCCTTGATCACAAGGAGCAAGGCTACGAGCACGAGTGTCACCGCTGCGATGACACAGATGGATGAAATTATTGTTGAACCCATAACTTTGTATCCTTGTTAAAGTGAAATACCCATGAAGGTCATGAATGCCATACCCATGAGACCCACTGTGATGAATGTGATACCGAGACCCTTGAGAGCTGCGGGCACATTGCTGTAGGCCATCTTTTCGCGGATAGCGGCGAGTGCTACTATGGCGAGGAACCAGCCGATACCGGAACCGAGAGCATAGACGCAGGATTCACCGACACCGGCGAACTCCTTCTGCTGCATGAAGAGTGAACCGCCGAGGATGGCGCAGTTCACGGCAATCAGCGGGAGGAAGATACCGAGGGCAGAATAGAGGGCCGGAGCGAATTTCTCGACAACCATCTCGACTATCTGCACGATGGCGGCGATGACCGCGATGAAGATGATGACGCTTAGGAAGCTCAGGTCTACACCGTCAATGAGGGCGTCGGGGCCGAGGACATATTTGTTGAGGAGATAGTTGACAGGAGTGGTCACAAGGAGCACGAACATAACAGCAACACCGAGACCGGAAGCTGTCTTCACGTTTTTGGATACCGCCAGGTATGAGCACATACCGAGGAAGTATGCAAAAATCATATTGTCAACGAAGATTGACTTTACGAATAAGCTTAAATATTCCATAATCTTTGGCGTTTGATGTTATTTCTCCTGAAGGTCCTTCTGGATGCTCCTCTGTACCCATACGATGCATCCGAGGAGGATGAGGGCGAATGGAGGAAGGATCACGAGGTTGTTGGTGACATAGCATGACGGCAGGACCTGGAGTCCGAAGAGTGTGCCGCTTCCGAGAAGCTCGCGGAAGAAGGCGACCACGATGAGGACGAGGCCGTAGCCGGCGCCGTTGGCGATACCGTCGAGGAATGAAGGGAAGGGCTTGTTGCCGAGGGCGAAAGCCTCGATTCGTCCCATGACGATACAGTTGGTAATGATAAGGCTGATGTATACGGACAGCTGCTTGTCAATAGGGTAGGTGGCCTCGAATGACTTGAGGATCTGGTCTACGAGAATCACCATCATGGCCACTACTACGAGCTGTACGATGATGCGGACGCGGCTCGGAATGGTGTTCCTGAGGATGGAAAGCACAACGGATGAAAGTCCGGTGACGAACATCACGGAGAGTGCCATCACGAGGGCTCCCTTGAGAGTCACAGTGACTGCCAGGGAGGAGCATATACCGAGGACAAGGACGGTAATAGGATTACCCTTGAAAATCGGATTGAAAAGTGTTTCTTTGATTTTTGCGTTCATGGCTATTCCTCCACGGTGTTAGGTTGGGCCTTCATGTGTGCAGAGTATGCACCGAGCCAGGCGTTGATGGCTTCGTCGAGACCTTTGGACGTCATGGTCGCACCGGTGATGGCGTCGATCTTGTTGTCCACGATGTCTGCGCCTGAAGCATCCTTGGGAGCACCGCCCTTGACGATAGCGAAGATTTCGCTTTCGCCGAAAGCAGGCTGCTGAGCTTTGAACTGTGCCTGGAATTCGGGATCATCCTTGATGCGTGAGCCAAGACCTGCGGTCTCACTCTCATGGTCGAAGTATGCTCCGATTATGGAATTGTCGGTGCCGAAGGCGATGTAGCCCCAGATAGGTCCCCAGAGTCCTGCGCCGTAGATAGGGAGGACCGTGGTGCCGTTCTTGAAAACGAACACGGGAATCTGTGCGTCTCCGCCGTTTTTAATGAGGCGGTTCTGTGCCTTGAGCTCTTTTGGAGAGTATACTTTGTCAAGAGGAAGTTCTGCGACTTTCTCGCCTGCTACGTTGACGGTGTAGGCTTCGGAAATCTCTTCCAGATATTTGGCGATGGTGGCGCTGTTGCCGATCTTCTGGAAGCTGGCCTTGGAGCCGAACTGGGCGGCTGTGAGCATCTGGCTGATGGTGTCGGCTTTCTCATTTGCCTCCTGTCTTTCCTTGAGGGACTGGGAGACGAAAGCGAGAACCGCGGCAACCACTACTACCACGATGGTGGTATAGATGACTGTATAAAAGTTGTTGTTTGTATTCATATTCATACAGGTTTAGGCGGTTCTTACTCTTTTGTTCCTGCGGTTGATGGCACCATTGACCACATAGTGGTCGATGAGCGGTGCGAAGGTGTTCATAAGCAGGATGGCGAGCATCATGCCCTCCGGATAACCGGGGTTGAACAGACGCACTGTTACGGCGAGGGCGCCGATGAGGAAACCGTAAATCCATTTGCCGGTCTCGGTCTGAGATGAGGTCACAGGGTCGGTAGCCATGAAGACGGTACCGAATGCGAAACCGCCGAGGACGAGCTGGTAGTATGCGGGCACGTCGGTGACACCGCCGATGTTGCCGAGCCAGCCCACGAAGAGACCTCCGAGGATGGATGAGCACATGATCTTCCAGCTTGCAACACCGGTCCATACGAGTACGACTGCGCCGAGGAGTACGGCGATGACTGATGTCTCACCTACTGAACCGGGAACGGTACCGATGATGAGGCTCCAGAGGTCAAATCCTTTGTCTGCGAGCTTGGAGAGGCCGTTGGCCCCGTCGAAGGCGTATGAGAGGGGAGTGGCTCCGGTGAATCCGTCCACTGTGCTCTCGCCTCCGGGAACGTTGATCCATACGGAAGAGCCGGACATTTTGCTCGGGTAAGAGAAGAACAGGAATGCACGGGTCAGGAGCGCGGGGTTCCAGATGTTCATGCCGGTGCCGCCGAAGACTTCCTTGCCGAAGAGGACTGCGAATGCCACTGCGATTGCGAGCATCCAGAGAGGAACGTCTACAGGGACGATAAGGGGAATGAGCATACCGGAAACGAGGTAGCCTTCATTGACTTCCTCGTCGCGTATCTGTGCGGAGGCGAATTCGATGCCGAGTCCGACTACGTATGCTACGATGTAGAGAGGGAGAACCTTGAGGAGTCCGAAGAAGAACATCTTCATGAAGCTCCATTCGGCTCCGGTTGCGATTGATGTCTGGTAACCGACGTTCCACATACCGAAGAGGGCTGCGGGAACGAGGGCGAGCACGACGATAATCATGACCCTTTTGAGGTCGACGGCGTCCCTGATGTGTGCACCCTTGCGGGTCACTGTGGCGGGAACGTGGAGGAATGTCTCAAAGGCGTCGACCGTGGAGTGGAGCCATCCGAACTTGCCGCCTTTTTCAAAAAGGCCGGGCTGGGGAGTATTTTTTTCTTCTGCCATAATCTTAAACCTTTAAGCCATTTCTTTAATCATCTGGTCGATACCCTTGCTGATGATGTACTGGATCTCGTTCTTGGAGGGATCCACGTAGTCACACAGAGCGAGGTCTTCGGGAAGAACCTCATAGATACCGAACTGCTCCATCTTGTCGATGTCGCCTGCGAGACAGGCCTTGATCAGGTAGATGGGGAATATTTCCATGGGTGTCACATCCTCGAAGCACTTGGTCTCGACGAAGGCGCGTACGCCGCCGTGGAGATTGGTGTCCATGTCGTACTTCTTGCCGGGAGTGAGCCATGAGAAGTAACAGGGAGATGAGCTGAAGAGGTGGCTGCGGATGGGATTGGCCCAGCCGAGGAGCTCCTTCTTGTCGCCTTCTTCGATGAGGGTGACCTGGTTGTCGTAGAATCCGAGATAACCGTCGGCACCGATGTTCTCGCCAGAGAGAACGTCGCCGCTGATGACGCGGGTCTTCGCTCCGATACCGAATGCCTCGGCAATCGCTGCGGCGGGCATGCCGGGGAATGCCTCGACGTATGCGGGCTCCTTGGCAGCAGGACCGGTGACGGCCACTTTGCGTGAGAGGTCAAGCTTGCCGGTGTTGATCAGGCGGCCGATGGCTGCAATCATGACGGGGCTGACGGTCCAGACAGTGTCGCCCTTCATGATGGGGCTGACGTGGCTGATCTGCACTCCCACATTGCCTGCGGGATGTTTGCCGCTGAATACGTGCTGGATTACTCCTTCAACCCTGTGGAAGGGAGTGCTGGAGTAGTTGTCCGCATTGAGACCGAGGTGTATTCCTCCGTCGGTGAGTTTTGACAGCGCTGTGACGCCGGCCTGGATGTCGGCTGTCCTGTCGGCGAGTACATAGTCTGTATCCGCCGCGAGAGGTGCTGTGTTGAATGCGGAAATGAAAATTGCTTTGGGCTTGACGTCGGTCCCTGCGAGGACACCGTAGGGCCTCTGGATGATTGAGGGCCAAAGTCCGGAGTTGAGGAGAAGGGACTTGACTGATTCGGCATTGAGAGAAGCTGCATCCTTGGCGCCGAAATCGACGTATTCCTGCTTCTCGTCGGCCTTAACGAGTACTGCAAGCAGTTTTCTCTTTGCTCCTCTGACAACTTCCTGTACCGTACCGCTGACCGGCGATGTGAACAGGATGTCAGGGTTCTGCTTGTCGGCGAAAAGAGGTGATCCGGCGAGAACCTTGTCACCCTCCCTGACCAGAAGTCTCGGTACAAGACCTTTGAAATCAGTGGGTTTGATAGCGACAACGTCCGGAACAACCTTCACTCTGACGGTCCGGGCTGCCGCACCCTTTATGGGTATGTCCAGTCCCTTTTTCAAATTGATGGTGTTTGACATTATTATTAAGTTTTGCGTACTTTATTTTAATACCGCGCGAAGTTACTCATTTTTTTGTTAATTTCGCGGAAAATATATTGAAGTGAGTACACTTTTAGAAGAGTTGAACAATGAACAGCGAAGCGCTGTTGAATGTGTGGACGGACCGGTACTTATCGTAGCGGGAGCAGGATCCGGCAAGACCAGGGTCCTCACGACAAGAATAGCATATATAATAGAACGCGGGACTGACCCTTCCCGCATCATGGCGCTTACCTTCACGAAGAAGGCGGCTTCCGAGATGAAGGAGCGAATTGCCATGATGATAGGGGAGAGAAACGCGAGGAAGATACCCATGGGTACCTTCCACTCCATATTTATCCGTTTTCTCCGCGAATATGCGGAACTAATCGGCTATCCATCCACCTTTACTATATATGACACGTCCGACTCCATCAGTGCCATCAAGGCCTGCCTCAAGGAGATGAAGCTCGACGACAAGGTCTACAAGCCCAAGGATGTCCTGGCCCGTATATCGGCTGCCAAGAACAACCTCACCACAGCCGAAGCCTATGCCGCCAATCCCACCGTGATGGCCAACGACCGCGCCGCCCGCAAGCCGGAGCTCGGCCGCATCTACCTGCGCTATGCCCAGATGTGCCGCCAGTCAGGGGTCATGGACTTCGACGACATCCTCCTCAATATGAATATCTTGCTGCGAGACCACCCGGATGCCCTCAAATCCATCGCCGACCGTTTCGACTATCTCCTTGTCGACGAGTACCAGGACACCAACATGTCCCAATACCTCATCCTCCGGAAGCTTAGCCAGTTCCACCACAACCTCTGCGTGGTAGGAGACGACTCCCAGTCAATATATGCCTTCCGCGGCGCCCGCATCGAGAACATCCTGCGCTTCCAGAAAGACTTCCCCGGCTCGCACGTCTTCCGGCTCGAACGCAATTACCGATCCACCCAGACCATTGTCAACGCAGCCAATTCACTGATTGCCAATAATGAAGGCCGCATTCCCAAAAACTGCGTCGCCGTCGGTGAAGAGGGCGAGAAAATCCGGCTCATCCGTGCTTACACCGAACAGGAAGAAGCTCTTCTCATCGCCTCTGCCATCATCGAACGTTTGCGCACTGACAGGGCTGAATACCAGGATTTTGCAATCCTGTACCGCACCAACTCCCAGTCTCGCGCCATAGAGGAAGCCCTGCGTAAACGCAACCTTCCCTACATGATCTACTCCGGCAATTCCTTCTTCGAACGGGCCGAGGTCAAAGACATGATGGCCTTCCTCAAGCTTGCCGTCAATCCCAATGACGATGAATCTTTCAAACGCATTGTCAACAAACCCGCCCGTGGCATCAGTGACGCCACCGTCGCTGCGATTGAGAGTGCGGCCAGGGACAACGGCACATCCCTTTTTCACGCTGCCATGCACAGCGACCTCACTCAGTATGGATTGAAAAAAGCAGCCATTGACCATGTCCAGGCATTCTGCAAAATGATGGATACATACGCCATGCGCGCCCAGAAGGACGATGCGCACGACGTGGCCCGCTCACTCGCCGTTGACTCAGGCTACTACCTGTTTTATAAGAATGACAACTCCGTCGAGGCTCAGGCCCGTGCAGCCAACATTGAGGAACTTCTCAATAGCGCCGCTTCATTCCGCGAACAGCGCCAGGATGACTATATCGCAGAACTTATAGAAGACGGCACGATAACAGAGCCTTCGCAGGTGCCGGCAGGCGACCTCCCTAAAGTGCTTCTTGGCGACTTCCTCGAAGACATCTCACTCTTGAGCAACGTCGACATTGAAGAGGGAGACTCCACCAACATGATTGCTCTCATGACTGCCCACTCTGCAAAGGGACTGGAATTTCCCTATGTATTCGTCGCAGGTATGGAGGAGAACCTGTTTCCCTCCGGAAGCATGCTTGCGTCGGAGCAGGATATTGAGGAAGAACGACGTCTGTTCTACGTGGCAATGACCCGTGCCAAGAAAGCTGTCACCTTCACCTTCGCCACTACCCGCATGCGCAACGGTAAACACGAAAACAACTCTCCAAGCCGTTTCCTTCGTGAAATCGCGCCTCAATATATAGAAAATCCGTTACGCAAAGAGGACTTCACCCGCGACACCGGAGACGACGACACGCCCGGCTTCCGTTTCGGCTCACGCGGTTTCTCCCGACCGGTGGCGACCTCATCCCGCACTTCCCAGTCCAGGCCCGCCTATTCCTCGAGGCCGAAGGCCGTGCCTGTCACAAAGCCGCAGACTCCAATAACCAAGCTTGACGCCATCAGGCGTCCTCTGCCGCCTAAGATCGATGACGCCTCCTTCATACCCGCCACCATGGGCGAATTCAAAGAGGGACAGCGCATCGAACACAACCGCTTTGGAAAGGGTCGCATAGTCTCCCTGACTGGCTCCATACCCGATATCAAAGCCAAAGTCCAGTTTGACAACTACGGCGAAAAACTCCTCCTCCTCAAATACGCCAAGATGCGTATCCTGTAGTTATTTGCTCCGGAGATCCCCAACCAGGTCATGAATGACGTGCCGCACTGCCGGAGGTATCATACAGGAAATCCTGGATCAGGCAGTTTCTTCCATCATGGACAACGCCCCGAAGGGCGTAATAGGCCATGACGGAACGAGTAAGGAATACAGAGTTATGACTCAAGATTGGAGATGGTGTCTGAAGTGAGACCGGCTAGATCGGAGATTACATCGACTTCGTAACCTTTGGAGAGCATCGATTTCGCGATTTCGATGTTTCTCGCTTCGCGTCCTTCTTCGCGTCCTTCCTCGCGTCCTTCCTCACGACCTTTGGCGAGGCCCTCGTCAAAGCCGTCCTCGCGGCCGTCTTCGTAGGCGGCGTTCTTGTAGCTTTGGATGTCTTCGCGAGTCAGCATGGAGTGGATGTATTGGACGGTGTTACGTTCATCGAGGGCGGAGAGCCGGGCTCGCTCAAGGACAGGCTTATAGCGCTCTGGGACAACGCCCTCATTGCCAGCAAAAGTAGAAATATTTTTGACAATTTGCAAGCATTCGGTCGCCGAATCCGCGGCTTTGGAATTGGTGAGAGTATGTTTATTGAGCCGATCGAGCTCACATAGGATGATACGCATCTGGTTACCGTAGAGTTCATGGGTACTCGTCTCGGCCATCTGGTAGGTGTAGATTAGTTTGTCTTCTATGTTGGGTTCGTGTCTGTAGCGGAAATTGAGAAACGCGATTACATAGACCGGGCAGTAATGATAATTGTCCCCTTTAGTGAGTTGGTTGTGAATGTCAGCTGCGCCATAATAGAAGAGCCTGTTCTTGAAATCGTCGCGCTTGCAATTCTGCATTTCCACTATGAAATCCCTGTGTGCAGTATGGCATCTGACGTCGATGAAGACACGTTTGCTGTCCGGGCCTCCGCCCTGCAGCTCGTTCTGGAGGTATTCGACGGATAGGATTTCCTCATTAAGCACGTCATTCAGCAATGGCAGAATACACTTCTCATTACCTCCAAAGACATATTTGAAGGCGAAGTCACTGGTCAGGTCGAGGTAAGTGGTACTCAGGATGCTGCGAAGCCTTGTCTCCTTCTGTGAGTCGTCGAGGTTGCGTAGTTCAGGGCTTTGGTTGATGATGCTGGCGTACTTGTCCAACAGCGGTGTTTTAGAAACGGTGATTGTTTTATCCATGGTAAATAGTTTTTTCGCAAATAAAGCTGAAAACAGCCTGCACAATAATAAGAAACGTATAATTTTACCATGTTGTTTTAACGATTTTTACGGTTCTTATCTTTTTTGACTGTTTCTTATGTTTTGCGTGCGCCGGAGATCTCCAATCAGGTCATGAATGACGTGCCGCAGGCAGGCGGTGCGAATGCGGAGGAAAGGCTTTGCATCCTCGCAACGTGAGAGGAAGGGGCCCGCAAGATACAAGTTATGCGTAGCAGGACGCAGTAGATTGTGGGAAGGATGGAGTGAGCAAAGCGAACGGAACCTTCCGGAGCATTGTACCGCACTGCCGGAGGTATCATACAGGAAACCTCTGATCACGCCCGCACGTCGGGGACGAAGGCGCTCAATTTTTGATATTTAAATAATTTATTTTCAGAATTTTATAGAAAAATTTGGCGGGGGGGGGGTAAAAATTATATATTTGCGAAACTGATAGTAAGTTTGCTTAATTGTGTGCAGACAATAACGCTAAAATAATAATGCTCTATGAAAACAACTATCCATCTGGCCCTGGCCATAGGCGCGCTGTCGCTGCTGGCCTCCTGTGCGCAGGAATCCGTCCTGTCGCGCGAATACGACCCCGATCAGATTGCCTACAAGGCCTTCG
>JAFZPY010000130.1 GCA_017552475.1 Bacteroidales bacterium
GACCTTGCGCTGGATGCGCATCCGGGTGCAGATGTGGCCGTACTCGATGTCGCCGTGGGCGCTCTGGTTCAGGTTCATGAAGTCCATGTCGATCTTGTCCCACGGAATCTCCGCGTTGTACTGGGTGTGGAAGTGCAGGAGGGGCTTCTCCAGGGACTGGAGGCCCTTGATCCACATCTTCGCGGGGGAGAACGTGTGCATCCAGGTGATGACGCCCACGCACTTGGGCTCGTTGTTCGCGGCCTTCATGACGGCTTCGACCTCCTTGCTGGAGTTGGCCGTGCCCTTATAGACGATCTTGACCGGAATGTTGCCGGAGGCGTTGAGGCCCTCGACCATCTCCTTCGAATGGCCGTCCACGGCCACCACGGCGTCGCCGCCGTACAGCAGCTGCGCGCCGGTGACCCACCAAAGTTCGTAATTCTCAAATGCCATAATTTTCAGTGTTTTATGTGTTATTTCTTTTGTCCGTAATAAGCATTCGGGCCGTGCTTGCGGGAGTAGTGCTTTTCGACGAGGTGTTTGTTCATCGAGGGGACGTGGTCCACGAGATCCAGCGTGTTCAGGTGGAGGGTGGAGGCGACGAAGGCCATCTTCGCAACCTCTTCCAGGACCACGGCGTTGTGGACGGCGTTGTCGGCGTCGGTGCCCCAGACGAAGGGGCCGTGGTTCTTGATGAGGACCGCGGGGGTGTCCATCGGCTGCATGTCCTTGAAGCGTTCGACGATGACGTTGCCGGTTTCCTTCTCGTATTCTCCGAAGACCTCGGCCTTTTTCATGTCGCGGGTACAGGGGATGTCGTCGCGGAAGTAGTCGGCGTGCGTCGTGCCGATGTTCGGGATGTCCCGGCCGGCCTGGGCCCAGGCCGTAGCGTAGGTGGAGTGGGTATGGACCACGCCGCCGATCTCCGGGAAGGCCTTGTACAGGACCAGGTGGGTGGGGGTGTCGGAAGAGGGCCTCAGCGTGCCCTCCACGACATTCCCTTCGAGGTCAACGACCACCATATCGGACGGCTTCATGTCGTCATACGACACCCCGGAGGGCTTGATGACCACCAGGCCGGACGCCCGGTCGATGGCGCTCACATTGCCCCAGGTGAAGAGGACGAGGCCGTGCTTCACGAGGTCCAGGTTGGCCTTGCAGACCTTTTCTTTGAGTGCTTCCAACATTACCAGAAATAGATGTAGAAGGCCACGGTGAAGGCCAGGATGATGACGGTGTGGATGATGTCCCAGGTGCCCCAGGAGGCGCGGGTTTCGGCCTTCTGTTCGGGGGTGGCGGTGCTGAAGCACAGGCCCTCGACCTGCTCGGCGGTCGGCTTCGGGGTGAGGAGCGTCACGACGATGGAGAGGACGATGCAGAACAGGAACATCCAGACGCAGAACGCATAGACGTTCAGCTCGTTGAAGATGTAGGTGAAGACGTTGTGGGCCTCGGGGTTGATGATCATCGTGACGAGGCGGGTGCCGCCGAGGATGAGACCGGCGATGAGGGTCCACATGCCGGCCTTCGGGGAGGTTTTCTTCCAGCTGATACCCATCAGGAACACCGCGGCGATGGCCGGGGCGAGCAGGCTCTGGACGCTCTGGATGTAGTTGTAGAGGGACTTGCCCATCCGCTGGATGACGAAGATCCACAGGACGCCGAGGACGACCACGACGACGGTGGCGATCCGGCCGATCAGCACGAGCTTCTTCTCCTCGGTTTCCGGGTGCTTGCGCTTGTAGATGTCGATGGTGTACAGCATCGCGGAGGAGTTGTACAGGGAGGCGAGGGAGCTCATCAGGGCGGCGAGGATACCGCAGATCACCACGCCCTTCAGACCCACCGGCAGGAGGGTGTTCACGAGCATCGGGAAGGCGATGTCGGGGTTGGAGACGGTCCCGTCGGCCTGGAGGCCGAGGGCGGCCGAGAGCTGCTGTCCGATCACGGAATCCGGGGTCTTGGTGAGCGCGTAGGCGATCATGCCGGGGATGAGGAACAGGAACACCGGGAGGAGCTTCAGGTAGGCACCGAAGATGGTGCCGCGGCGGGACTCCTTCTGGTTCTTGCCGGAGAGGACGCGCTGGACGATGAACTGGTCGGTGCACCAGTACCAGAAGCCGATGATGGCGGAGCCGAACAGGGCGCCGTACCACGGGAACTCGGGATCCTTGCCGGAGCGCATCAGGTCGGTCATCGTATCACCATACTGGTTGACCGGCTGCGAGTCGCAGATGGACATCATGGCATTCCAGCCGCCAAGCTCCTTGAGGCCGAGCCACAGGATGACCAGCGAGCCGAGCAACAGGATAGGGGTCTGGAGGACCGAGGTCTTGAGGACGGACTCCATGCCGCCGATGACGGTGTAGATGGCGGTGATGATTACCAGTGCGAGGGCGGCAACCCAGAAGTTGATGCCCAGGAGGGTGTTCAGCGCGAGGCCGCCGGCGAGGACGGTCACGGAAACCTTGGTGAGGACGTAGCTGGCGAGGGAAAGCCATGTGAGGATGCCGCGGCTCTCCTTGTTGTAGCGCTTCTCGAGGAATTCGGGCATGGTATAGACCATACTGCGCTCATAGAACGGTACGAAGACCCAGCCGAGGATGAGGATCATCCAGCCCTGGATCTCCCAGTGGGCCTGGGCCATACCTGCGGAAGCGCCGGTACCGGCGAGGCCGATGAGGTGCTCGGAGCCGATGTTGGATGCGAAGATGGATGCGCCGATGGCGATCCAAGTCGCGGAACGGCCGCTCAGGAAGTAGTCTCCGGAGGTCTCTTTCTTCTTGCGGGAGACATCATAGCAGATCCAGACCATCGCCAGAAAGAAGATCGCGATGACGATCCAGTCCCAGGAGGCGAGTGAGATGCGGTTCAGGTCCGCAGCCTGTAGAGGAATGAAATTCAACAGCATATTATTTTGGTTTTGTTATTTGACTGAGAAGGCGAAGATACAGTGGCTGGTATACTTCTCACCGGGACGGAGCACCACGGACGGCCAGTCGGGATTGTGCGGAGTGTCCGGATAGTGCTGGCTCTCGAGGCAGATGCCGGCGCGCTGGTTGTAGACGATGCCATGCTTGCCGGTGACGGAGCCGTCGAGGAAGTTGCCGGAGTAGACCTGGATGCCGGGTTCGTCAGTGTAGACGTCGAGGCAGATGCCGGTCTTGGGGCTGGTGAGGGTGACTGCCGGGACGGTGATGTCGCCGTTGGTGTCGAGGATCCAGTTGTGGTCGTAACCGTTGCCGAGCTCGATCTGCTCGAAATCGCGCTTGTTAATGTCGTCACCTATCCTCTTGGGGGTATTGAAGTCCATGGGAGTTCCGAGCAAGGAAACGATCTCTCCGGTAGGGATGAGGCCGGGGCCTGCGGGAGTGGTGGTGCTTGACTTGATGTAGAGGATATCATCCAGGACGTTGTTGGCAGGGTCGCCGTCGAGGTTGAAGTACGAGTGGTTGGTCATGTTGATGACCGTCGGCTTGTCGGTGGTGGCCTCGTAATAGATGTCAATGGCGTTCTGGTCGGTGAGGGTGTAGGTTACATAGGCCTTGACATGTCCGGGGAAACCGTTGTCCCCGTCGGGGGAGTCACGAAGGATCTTGATGTGGCTGGCATCCGCCTCGACCACCTCATAGACCTGGTACTGCCAGCCGGTGGGACCGCCGTGCAGGGTGTTCTCGCTGTCATTCTTGGGCAGGTTGTAGACGGTGCCGTCGATCTCGAAACTGCCGCCCGCGATGCGGTTGGCATAGCGGCCGATGGCGGCGCCGAAGTCACTGGCGTTGTTCTCCGGGAAATAGTCGGAGACCTTGTCGAAACCGAGGACTACGTCCCTGAATGCTCCGTCCTTGTCGGGAGCCATGATGGAGACGATGCGGCCGCCGAAGTTGGTGATGCACACCTCCATGCCGTTGGCATTTGTGAGGGTGTAGAGGGCGGTGGGCTGTCCGTTGTACTCGGATACGAAATTCTGGGGATCGAGGCCGGACTTGGTGAGGCCGCTCTCCTTCTGGGCGCAGCTGACGGCGAGGACCGCCATCGCGGCTGCAATTACGATTCTGATGTGTTTCATATCGAACTGGTTATTTGATTTCGATTGCGATGATGGACATGGCGGGGACCTTGAGCTCGATGCCGTCATCGGTCACCTTGAAGTCCTTGAAAGCCTCGGGAGCGACCTTGGCCTTCTTGCCGAACTCGTTGCAGTCGGTGATCTTCTTCGAGGTGAGGATGCGGGCGGAGACGTCACGCTTCCTGACTTTTCCGAGGTCGTCCCAGGTGAGGAGGACTTCCTGGTCATTCTTGAGGTCGATGTTGGTGATGTCGACGTTGACGACGTCACCCTTGCGGGAAGCGGTGGCGCTGAGCGACGGGACGGGACCCTTGTCGCTGTTGGCGATCTCCGAGGTGCTGTAGTCCACGGGGATGAACTCGGCGTCCTGATGGACCTTGTACATCTCGAAGACGTGATAGGTCGGGGTGAGGACCATCTGGTCGTCACGGGTGAGGATCATCGACTGGAGGACGTTTACGACCTGGGCGATGTTGGCCATCTTGATGCGGCGGGTGTACTTGTGGAAGATGTCCAGGGACACTGCGGCGACGATGGCGTCACGCATGGTGTTCTGCTGGAAGAGGTGGCCGGGATCCGTGCCGGGCTCGACGTCCCACCAGGTGCCCCACTCGTCCACGAGGAGGTCGACCTTGCACTCGGGGTCATACTTGTCCATGATGGCGATGTGCTTCTGGATACAAGGCTCGATGGCAACTGCACGGCCGAGGGCACGGTAATACTCCTGGTCGGTGAAATTGGTGGCGGAGCCCTTGCTGCCCGTCCAGGTCATGCAGGTGTAGTAATGGACGGCGATGGCGTCCATCTTGTCGCCGATGTTCTGCATGCAGACCTCTGTCCAGTTGTAGTCGGTATCCGAGGCGCCGCTGGCGATCTTGTACAGGCGGTTGCCGTTGTAGTCGCGGGTGTAGGTGGTGTAACGGCGGAAGAGGTTGGAATAGTACTCCGGAGTCATGTTGCCGCCGCAGCCCCAGGCTTCGTTGCCGATGCCGAGGAACTTGACTTTCCAAGGCTCGTCACGGCCGTTTTCGCGGCGCATTTCGGCCACGGTGCTGTGGCTGGAGGATGTCATGTATTCAACCCATTTGGCAAGCTCCTCGGGGGTGCCGCTTCCGACATTGCCGCTGATGTAGGGCTCGCAGTCAAGCAACTCGCAGAGGTTCAAGAACTCATGCGTACCGAAGCTGTTGTCCTCAAGGGTGCCGCCCCAGTTGTTGTTGCTGATCTTGGCGCGCTTGGAGACGGGACCGATGCCGTCCATCCAGTGGTAGTCGTCGGCGAAGCATCCGCCCGGCCAGCGCATGACGGGAACCTGAAGCTCCTTGAGGGCATTGAGGACGTCAAGGCGGTATCCGTCCTTGTTGGGGATGGAGGAGTCCTTGCCAACCCAGAGGCCGCCGTAGATGCAGCTGCCGAGATGCTCGGAGAACTGTCCGTAGATCTCCTTAGGGATGATCTGTCCGTTGGCTTCGGCATCCTTGACGTGGATCCTTGTCTGGGCAGAGAGGCTGATGCCGGCGATCAGTGCCAGCGCCAGTGCGAAGATGTGTCTGTAATTTTTCATATCGTTGTCATTGGTTATCGTTCCGTGCATATCTTCACAAATATAAGTTTTTTTCCCTTTTCTCCATAAGGAGAAAGGAAGTCAGCGGCCGATAGTGCACGAATGTGAACTAAAAATGAAAGAAAATGCACCTGTTGCCGGGTGCATTTCCATTCATGATTCAATTTTGCTACGATCGGAGCCCTTTATTCGCCTTTCTTGAACCAGACGTTCATTTCGCCGCGGCCGCGGTGTGCCCAGGCGTAGTATGGTATGAGGGTGAGCGGGCCGTCAGCGGTCGTGGTGACAAGCTCGGTGATGCCTTCGAGAAGGCCCGGCTTGGCCTCGACCTTGAACTCAGGCTTTGCCGGGATCTGCGCCTCGCGGACGGAGAAAGCGTTGTCCGGCCATTCGGCACAGTAGACGATGGGGCCGCGCTCGACGGCGAGGCGGCCGAGGTCGTCAACGACCCGGCTGTCCGCCTCGACAGTGCGCGGCTCCATGTCGAAGTGAACGGTCACTTCGTCGCCTTCCGCCCAGCTGCGGGTGATGGTGAAATACCCGTCAGGGGTAAGGGAACCCTCTGCGTCGGCACCGTTCACTTTCACGCCGTATGTGAGCTGCTTGCCGTCGGAATAGTGGTAAAGTCCGCCGGGCATGACTTCACCCCTGACCCATCCGGGGATGCGGAGCTTGAGGGTGAAGGGCTTGCGATGGGAGTTGCGGTCAAGCTTGATGCTTATGTCTCCGTTCCAGGGATAGCCTGTAGTCTGGGTGAGCGATACGGCCTTGCCTTCGACCTTCACATCCATGCTGTTGGACATGTAGAGGTTGACAAATACTGCGTCGTCCTTGACAGCATAGACGTAACCGGGGACTGACGGGATGAAGCGGCAGATGTTGGAAGGGCAGCAGGCGCAGCCGAACCATGCCTGGCGCTCGTGGCTGCCGTCGGACTCCAACGGATTGGGGTAGAAGAATCCGCCTCCGTCAAGGGATACGCCATCGATCAAAGCGTTATAGAGGCTGCGCTCAAGTACATCGTAGTACTTGGACTCTCCATGGAGGAGGAACATCCTGTAGTTGGTATAGACGTTGCCGATGGCGGCGCATGTCTCGCAGTACGCGCTCAGGTTCGGCAGTTCGTAATTGTCGCCGAACGCTTCCCCGCCATGCTTGGAGCCGACTCCGCCGGTGATGTAGGTCTTCTTGGATACCATGTTGTCCCAGATGCGGTCGATGGCATCGATGTAGGACTGCTCTCCTTTGAGGGCTGCAACGTCGGCCAGGCCGGAATAGAAATATTCGGCGCGGACGGCGTGGCCTACGGCTTCATCCTGCTCGGTGATGGGGACGTGGGACTGGCGGTACTCCTCGCTGCCCTTCTCTCCGTGCCCCCTCCGGTCGATGAAGAATTTGGCCTCGTCGAGATATTTCTTGTCACCGGTCACGGTATAGAGCTTGGCCAGGGCCATCTCTGCGATCTGGTGTCCGGGGACCTTGACCTGCTGGTCGGGGCCGGGGCCTATCTCACGGCAGACGCAGTCTGCGTATTTGATGGCGATATCCAGGAAGTTACGCTTGCCTGTGGCCTGGTAGTGTGCGATGGCACCTTCTATCATGTGTCCGAGGTCGTAGAACTCGTGGCTGTCCTCGATCTGCGCCCAGCGCTCCGCGCCGGCCCACCTGTGCGGGCGCTCGGGATTGCGCGTGCGGGCTGTATAAAGGTAACCGTCCGGCTCCTGGGCGGCGGCGACCAGGACCAGGACACTGTCTATGTAAGCCTCTAGTTTCTCGTCCGGGTAGGTCTGGAGAAGGTAGCTTGCGCCTTCGATGGTCTTGTAGACATCGGTGTCATCAAACGGGAATCCAACGACGCGGAATCCGAGATTGTGGTCGGCGTCCATCTGCTGCCTGGCCTCCACGAAATTCTGGTAGCGGCCGGTCTCCTCGCATTTGCTGAACGCCAGGGGAATGGTGACTTCCCTGGAGGCCTGGAGCCGCTGGCCCCAGAAGTTGTCGGTCACTTTAACCGAAGTGAACGGCACGGGTGTGATAGGGTAACCGTTCGACTGGGACATTCTCTTGTCCGATGCGCATGACACCAGCATCACGACCGCAGCCACTGCAATGATAAGTCTTTTCATAATCATATGGTTTTGTTGTTTCTTACATAGTGAGAGGAGGTCAGAAATGCCTGAAACCGATGAAATCCCTGTCCGTACCTTCCCAAATGATGACGGGATCTGCCGTTTCTGTTCCTTCCGGGGCGGCGAGGATCTCTCCTATGACGGTGTGGGGGATGCTGACGGGCGTGCCCGGGCGGCAGGTAAAAAGGAGTTCGTAGTCCTCGCCGCCGCTCAGTGCAAGCTCGGCAGGGTCCCAGCCGCGGCGCGCGCAAAGGTCCCGGAGCTCCGCTGAAAGCGGCAGGCTCCGGACATCGACGCGCGCCGTTACGCCCGATGCTTCCAGTATGTGCCGGAGATCGGAGCCAATACCGTCTGAAATGTCCATGCAGGCGTTCACCCCCGTAGTCGCCGCCAGCCTGAGTCCTTCCGATATCCGTGGCATCGGCCGGTAATGGCGGTCAACCAGGATTTTCTCTATATCGGGTGCTTCATGGCTCCCGCAACCATCGGACTGTCTCTCAAGCACGAGCTTGAGTCCGGCGGCCGAGTCGCCGAGCGTGCCCGTCACGCAGACGAGGTCGCCCGGCCGGGCTCCGGAGCGCTTCAGCGACTGCCCGGCCCCGCAGCTGCCCAGCACCGTGACGCTGATGCACAGGCGGTCCTTGGCAGCGGTTGTATCTCCGCCAAGCAGGGGGCAGTTGAAACGGTCGGATATATCCTTGTATCCACGTATGAATTCTTCAGTGAAACCGTCGGGGATGCTTTTAGGAAGGGCGGTGCTGAGGAAAGTCCCGACCGGCTTCCCTCCCATCCCGGCTATGTCGCTAAGGTTGACCGCAGCGGATTTCCACCCCAGACTGTAGGGGTCTATGTCCTCCATTAGGAAATGTATCCCGTCCACCAGCATGTCGGTTGTGACAAGCGTCTCCAGCCCGTCCCTCTGGGGTATGACCGCGCAGTCGTCCCCGATGCCCAGGATCCCTTCCGGAACCTCGAACTGCTCCTTTATCCAGCCTATCAGTTCAAATTCTCCTTTTCCCATACTCTTTCTCCCTGCCTGACATCAGTTTCTGAACATAACCGCGGTTTTTGTTCAGAATTGCGGGCGGGGTGTAGACAAATGTAAGAATAATCGGCGGAATTGCTATCTTTGCAGCCAGCAATTTAAGGTAAGCAATGGACGACAGCAGGATAGCGACATACGACAGGTTCGAAGCCAGCCTGAGGAGGGAACTCATAAAACTCTGTACTGAATACGAGATGATGAACGGACAGCTGCTTCACTCGGACGATATCGATGCCAAGTGGGACGAATTCGCCCGCGACTACATGATCGATGCTGTCCATGAGTTCAATGCATATCCCGAAGCATCGCTTGCCTGGGCTGCTTTCCTCGGCATAGGCGTCGCACGTCATTGGGATGAGGACTGGCGCAGGCATTCTTCCGACAAATACGTTTCCTATTACGGCAGTAGGGGATATGATGATATGGACGAGCATGTACTGAGAGATGTCCTGGGATATGCACTTGATTCCGACAAGGCGAAAGCCATCAGTTCGATGCTAAGCCGTTGCGCCGCACTGGTCCTCACGCTCATCCGTCGTGAGGGCTTCGAATCACAGAGCGTCGAAGCCTATTATGTCCTTATCCGCAGCGTCAAGGTAATGTACCAGATCGGCGCTTCCATCGAGATGTTCCGCCTCGGGTATTCCTTCCGTCCGCTCTGATGCCCTGAAGGCTTGCCGGTTCGGGACTTTTTCATATCTTTGTAGAAATCAAAGGTTTTCACTATGAAAAAGATCATTTCCCTCTTGTTTGTCTGCACCGTTTCGACACTGCTCGCATCCTGCGCTTCCAAACCCGGAACGGTCGAACTGTCCTTCAACTATACCAAGCAGGCCGGTCCCGGCTCCAATCAGTACGCCGTCTGGATCGAGGATGCCGCTGGAAAGGTAGTCAAAACACTCTTCGTTACCGAGTTCACTTCCAAGGGACGCAGCCGCGACGGCTCAAAGCCTGCGCGCGGCTACACATACCGCACTTCGTGCATGCCTACCTGGGTGAAACACGTTGGAGCCGAGAGCCTTACGGACGAGCAGATGGACGCCTTCACCGGCGCTACGCCTGCCCAGAGCGGCGTTCAGACATTCACCTGGGATTTCACCGACCAGGCCGGGAAACCGGTTGCCAAAGGCACTTACCGCGTCTATCTCGAGGCTACCTATAACGGAAACAGCGTAGTCACATACACCGGTACCGTCACGTCGGACCAGAAGCCCGGTGAACTCAAACTGGACAAATCATACTTGGAGGAGTCGGAGGACCGGAAGGACATGATCTCCGACGTTACTGCGAAGGTCCTTTAGGCATCAGCCCTGGACGTCGACATCGCCGCCATCCTTAGGATTCTTTTCAATGGTGATCTCCGCTTCGTCGTAGTCGCCGAACCAGTCATGCAGCTTCTGCTTGGCCTGGGCTTCTATCTCCGGAGTGACGTTTTTAGCCACTGCATAGAATGCCCAGAGCAGGGCTGCGAGGTCGTCGGTATATCCTGCTACCGGGATGAAGTCGGGGATGATGTCTATCGGCAGGATGAAATATCCCAGCGCGCCCCAGATCTTGCCTTTGTCGGCAGTCTTGACCTTGGGACTTTTCAGGACATAGTACAATATAAGGGCTAGATATACGACTTTGATGCCGGCCTTCCTGGCGGCTCTGGTGACTTTCTTGAGGAAGTCCTGTTCGTTGTACCGGTTCTGGTATTTCTCGATATCCTTGGGTGTCATCTTGTCAGTCTGAATGGTCCGGGCATGGAACTGCATAAATTGTTCCAGCTTTCTCCTAAAAACAGTATCTTTGCCCAGGAACTCCGACACTATGTTTTTCTTTATCCGCAGACGCAGGCGCAAAAGAAAACCCCTGACGGCCGAACAGGCCGCAGAGGTGGAGCGGCTGCGCATCCAGGCCAAGGCGGCCCTGCCGCCCCGCCTGGCCGAGCTCGCAGCCCGCCATGGCTTCACCTACAACCAGGTACGCATCAAGCACAATGTCTCCAACTGGGGCAGTTGCTCTGAGCTCGGCAACATCAATCTCAATCTCAGCATAATGCGCCTTCCTGAGCACTTGCGGGACTATGTCATGCTGCACGAGCTCTGCCACCTGCGCTATCTCAACCACGGTCCGGAGTTCCATGCCCTGCTGGAGAGCATCTGTCCCGACCACCGCGCCCTTGCCCGTGAGTTGAAGGGATACAGACTTATTTAAAAGGCCAACTGCACTCCAGAACAGATAGGGATCCAGTCGCCCCACCAGTCTTCGTCGTACATCCTTACGTGTGTGCTTGCTTCTACAAGCACCGACTTTGGATATGCGCTCCTGTTCGGTGCGATGGTGACGGGGAAGGTGTTGCCCTTGGAACCGGCAACGTCGGTGACAGAGGCTATCTGTCCGTCGATGATGATGCGGTACTGCCAGTCGAAATACTTGACATCCGCCTTTGTATCATAGTAGGCGTAGTCGTAGCGGATCATGTATGTCCCGCCTTCTGCGGGAATCACGGTCGGAAGATTGTCATATCCGAAGACCGGCTCGTAATAGTCTGTACTGCAGGAGCTGAAGCCGATCGCGGCCAGCGCAAGGAGGAGTATGCTTAACTTTTTCATATGCGAAATCTTTATTATAAGACGGTCCAGGGCCGTTTTTGTTAAAAGATTATCGCATCTCCCTGATAACTTCTGCTATGGCGGTGTCGAGCTGGGGATCCTTGCCCTCGAGCCTGTCCTTGAAGGTGTTCTTGACGTAGATGTCCGGTTTGACGCCAGTATTCTCAAGGTCGGAGCCGTCGATGACGCTGTAGCAGCCCCAGGCCGGCATACGGCATGTGGAGCCGTCCAGCAGGCGGACGGAGGAGGTGAAGATGATCCAGCGGTAGGTCTCAGTACCTACGAGTTTGGCGATGCCAAGGGTCTTGATGCCGTTGGAAGTCACTTCGGCGTCGGAGAGGCTGTGCTCGTTGACAAGCACGACTATGGGCTTTCCTGCGGGGGCCACGTTCGGGTGCGAGGCCTTCGGGAAGTCCCTGTACGCCCATTCGAAATGGGCCTGCCCCCGCAGGAAATCAATCACTTCCTTGTGGACGTTGCCTCCGTTGTTGTAACGCAGGTCGAGGATCAGGGCGTCCTTGTCATATACTTCCGTGTGCATTTTCAGGAGGAACGAATCGAGGTCCTCCGCTCCCATGGCGCGCATGTGGATGTATCCGACCCGGCCTCCGGTCCTGTCGGATACGATCTCCGCGCGCTGCTCCTCCCATTCCTTGTAGGCCAGCGTCTTGATGTTCGAGAAGGTGGTGGTGTGCACCTTGACATCGAATTCCTTGCCGCCGCGGCTGAACCGCAGCTTGAGCTCGTCCGCCGGCACGGCGCCCGAGAAATACTTCTCACGGTTCTGCTCCTTGTCTACCCGTACTCCGTTCACGGCGACGAGCTCGTCACCCTTGCGGACGTCGATCCCGTGCCTGTCGGCAGGGGAGTCCGCAAGGATCCCGGCGACCTTGTACGGGGATGCGTTGTCGAACACGATACCGGTTCCGTATGTACGGATCCTGGTCTCGTTCTTCTCCTCGGAACCGGTGGACGTGAATCCCAGGTGCGAGGAATTGAGCTCGCCCAGAAGGTCGGCGAGGAGGGTCCTGAGGTTCGCACGCGTCCTGACGTAAGGAAGGAACGAAGCGTAATAATCCCTCACCGCAGGCCAGTCCGCCCCGTGGAAATTGACATCATAGTAATTCTGCTCGAGCACTGCCCAGGTCTCGTAGAACATCTGCCTGAATTCGTCGTCCAGCACTGCCTCCACATCCTTCTTGACTTCGGTCTTTGTCGCTGTCGAGGCAGCCGGGTCCACCTTGTAGATAGCGCCGGAAGCCAGACAATACAACGCATCCTTGCAGCTGAAGAATGTACCTCCGTTCAGATCCTTGACCTGCTTCGGCTTGGCGTCCGGGTCGGAGATTTCCAGGGAGAATACTCCCGGAGTCCCAGCCCCCATGGAGCGGTACAGCAGGTAGTCCTTGCCTTTCGAAGTATAGATATAAGGGCTGCCCTGGTTTCCTTCCCGCTCGACGCGGGTCATCCTTTCATGGATATCCTTGAAGTCGATCACTACGACGGAGTCCTTCTTGGGCTCGTCCTTCTTGTCACGGAACAGCTCGTCGACCTTTTCCGACTTGAAGGGAGTGTCGTATTTCTGAAGGGGAAGCTTGTAGAGTGCAGACCTGGCTCCGCGCGGGAAAGATGTCGCCGTAGGATTGGCAAGCAGGTACATGTATTTGCCGTCGGGAGTGAACACCGGACTTCCCTCCAACGATGCGGAGTGGGTGAAGTTCCTGAGGCTTCCGTCCTTGAGGTTGTAGAGGAAGATGTCAGACTCGAACATGTGCATGGCATCGAAGGCCAGCCAGTTGCCGTCATACGAGAATCCGAAATCGTAACTCTGGAAGGACCAGAACTCTGCTTCAGCTGCCTTGATTGTGGTTCCTGCCTTCATGTCGTGGAGCATCACTGCACGGCTGCCGTCGATGAAGGCGAGTTTCTCGCGCTTCTTGTCGACGGCCAGGCTCTTGGAGTTGTTCTGCGACACGAATACCGGCGTCTCGCCTGAGCTGCCGTCAGCGGCTATCTTGTAGAGGTTGGTCCAACCCTTGTCGGTCCTGGTATAATAGAGTGTTTTGCTGTCATTGCCCCAAACGACTTGGTCCACCCGCTCGTCGGAAGGGGTGTCAAGCCTTTGCAGATACTTGCATTTCGTGTCGGAGATGTACAGCCCGCCGCGGATGACCAGGGCGAACTTCTTCCCGTCGGGAGACACATCCGCGGCGGTGGGCGTCTGCCCCTCAAACGACCTGCGGACCTCTACGCTTCCGGATGCTATACTGATCTGGGGGACAGATACTTTGCCCGTAGAGGGCTCCAGAACATTGATCTCGTAGTCCTTGAGGAAAACGATGGCCGATCCGTTATGTGCGATGGAAGGATATTGGACAGACTTGTCGAAGGTGGTGAGCTGCCGGGGCTTTCCGCCCTTGACATACTTGACGATGTTCGACTCCTTGTTGAGCTCATCGCTGACGTAGTAGATGTTGCCGTCCCTGTCCGCCATAGGCCATTGGTCCTTGCCGATATAGTCGGTAAGTTCGGTATATGCCTTGCTCTTCGGATTCCAGGATTTGATGTTGGGATTGTGGTCTCCGACATAGCGTTTCCTGGTCGGGAAGCTGATGCTTTCCATCGACTCGTTGAAGAGGAACTCCCCTGTCTTGGGATTCTCGGCGAGGTTGACTATGGTGTTGAAGTATCCGTCAAACATCAGTTGCGGCGTGCCGCCCGCCACGGCCACCTTGAAGGTGGTCTTGCGGGCGCTCGCCCTCGTGGACTCGAAATAGACGAAGTCCGACTTGGCAGACCAGTTCACCGGGACGTCAGGCGCTTCGTGGAAAGTCAGCTGGACGGCCTGGCCGCCACCGACTGGTACGACGTAGACGTCGTTGTTGCCCTGGATGTCGGAGCTGAAGGCCAGCCATTTACCATCTGGGGAGACGAGGGGCGAATCCTGCACGCCCGGCATCGTGATGACGGCCGTCGCCTGCCCGCCCCCGACGGGAACGGTATAGATGTCCCCGTCATAGCTGAAGTAGATCTGCTTCCCGTCGGGGGAAAGCGACGGATGCGATGCAAAGCGGATGTTGTCAGCGAAAGCGGTGGAGGCTGCGGCCAAAAGCGCGATGGCCGTAATGACGGATCTTTTCATTGTATTCAAGATAAGATGGGACATAATGCTTATCCCAAATATATGCTTATTCTGCGAGACTACCAACTGTTCCGCCCGGTGACCATGCGGAAATGGACAACGTAGACACTCGCTATTCCAGACCCGAATCCATTCAAGCGCATAATGTGCCTCTCAGGTGCAAAAACGCGGCAGATGCAGGATTATAATCCCGCATCTGCCGCAAAAACTGCCCTGAAACGCAGAAAGTGCGCTTGATGGATATTGCGGAGTAGATGGGCAGTCCGACGGAAGGAATCTGTCCTGCGCAGAGGTTGCTACTGGAGTATTGAGAGGGCGTCCGGGAGGGAGAGGGCGTCCTCGACGGGGATGCCGCCGTTGCGGGTGCGGCGGAGGCTGCTGAGGAAGGCGCCGCTGCCCAGGGCTTCGCCCAGGTCGCGCGCCAGGGCACGTATGTACGTGCCTTTCGAGCAGTCCACTCGCACCATCGCCGTCGGCAGGTTATAAGCCGAGATGTCCGCCACATGGATCCTGTTATTCCTGCCGTTTCCATCTCCAGCCGAGGGTATGGGTCCCGAAAATGCCTCACTCCGTTCGGCCCCTCCCATCGCAAGCGATGGGCCCCTCCCTCTTATGTTGCCGAGGGTGGCACAATTTTCGGGACCCATACCCTCGGCTTTGGGAACAAAGTCATCGTGAGGAGTCAAACTGTTCGGAGGGGACAGACAGATAGAGGAAGAGGCCGGAATGAATCTCTCAAGTTCAAGTGAGTAGATGTTGATCCTTTGCCGGGAGAGGAGGTCGGTGGCGGCATGGTCGAAGGCCGTGCCGGTGCGCTGCGCCTCGCGGTATGCCCTGCGGGCCATCTCGTAGGCGCGGATGCCGTCGACAGACTTCGCCGAGAAGAGCGGCGCGACCTGGTCCTGCTCCCCGACGAAGTCGGGCAGCACGGACTGCAGCGCCGCCTCCGACACCCCGTCCAGCGGGAACAGACTGTCGATCTCTTTCTCCAAATCGTATGACGGGGTAGTCGCCCCGAAGGTGACTCCGGCCAGATACTGCTTGGGCGATGCCTGCAGTTCCTCGGCCAGCTTAGTGGCCTTGCCGATACATACGAGCAGCACGCCGGTGGCCAGAGGGTCCAGCGTACCGGCATGTCCTACTTTAAGGTTCTTCTTGTGGAAATGCTTGATGGCCTGGTACTTGACCTTGCGGATGACATCCGCGGAGGTCCATCTGTATGGCTTGTCCACCGGGAGGATTATCCCTTCCGGATAGTCGTCGATGTTGTCCGTCAGGGTCATTCCCCGGCGTGCCACAAGTGCTGCCATAGTCAGATTGTTAGGGCCTTAAGCCAAAGCGGCGCAGCTATACAGGGATCTTGTCGATCCTTCTCTTGTGCCTGCCGCCGGCGAACTCGGTGAGCAGCCATGCGCGCACGATGCTGACCGCCATGCGGTAGCTGATGAAGCGCGCCGGCATCACCAGCACGTTGGCGTCGTTATGCTCCTTGACGAGCTTACCGACAGCGGTGTTCCAAGCCAGGCCGGCGCGGATGCCGCGATGATGGTTCAGCGTCATCGCCATCCCGTTGCCGGTGCCGCAGAGCGCGATGCCGCGGTCCACCTCGCCGTTCTCGACGGCGGTGGCCAGCGGATGCGCCACATCGGCGTAGTCCATGCTCTCGGTACTGTCAGTACCGAAATTCACCACTTCGTATCCCTTACCCAGCAGATACGAGATCAGCCGTGCCTTGTACTCGACTCCAGCATGATCCGAGCAGATACCTATCTTCATAGCCAAATGCGTTTTATTTTCCCAACTTTTCCCCTGCCCGGGACATCCTGGACAGGAATTCCTCCTTCCCGATGAAGGAAAGGATGTCGGCGATGCCCAGGCCGCTGGAGGCGCCCGAAAGCGCCAGGCGCAGGCAGTTCATCACCTTGCCCATCGGCCACTCGTTGCCGCGGATGAAGCCCTCGAGCTCGGCCCCGACGGCTTCGGCCGTCCAGGGGCCCTCATACGAGGCCATATGCTCCGCGGCCTTGAAGGCCAGCGTATAATTCTCTTCTTTCCAGAACTTCGCCGCGTCCTTCTCCACATATTCCTGCGGAGCAACGAACAGATACGGCGCGATGGTCCAGAAATCAGCGACGAAAGTCGCGCGCTCCTTGATCAGCGCCACCACGCCCTTGACGTAGTTCTTAGACACCGAGCGGGCGGCGAAATCGTGGCTGACAGGGCACTTGTAGCAGCCCGTGACTTTGATCCCCTTCTCTTCAAGTATAGGAACGAAAAGGTCGGTCAGTTCCTCGTCGGATTTCATCCTGAGGTACTCCTTGTTGAACCACTTGGCCTTGTCCGGGTTGAACTTCGCACCGGCCTTCTGGACCTTCTCCATCGAGAAGTTCTGTATCAGTTCGTCCAGGGTGAACAGCTCGCGGTCGTCACCGGGATTCCATCCCAGCATGGCCAGCATATTCACGAACGCCTCGGGGAAATATCCGTCCTCACGGTATCCGTGCGAGGCCTCGCCTTCTGCATTGACCCAGCGAAGCGGAAATACCGGGAATCCCAGCTTGTCTCCGTCGCGCTTGCTTAGCTTGCCGTTCCCGACGGGCTTGAGCAGCAGCGACAGGTGTGCGAAATGCGGACGCGTATCCTCCCAGCCGAATGCCTTATAGAGCATGTAGTGCAGGGGTAGGGAAGGCAGCCATTCCTCTCCGCGGATGACCTCGGTGATCTCCATCAGATGGTCGTCAACGATGTTGGCGAGATGGTATGTAGGCAACTCATCGGCGCGTTTCCACAGGACCTTGTCGTCGAGCGTATCGGTATTGACCTCGATATGCCCGCGTATCATGTCGTCCATCGCGACGACGGTATTCTCCGGCATCTTGAAACGGATGGTCCAATTGGTTGTCTCTTCAAGCCGTCTCCTGGTCTCTTCAGGACTGAGGGTAAGGGAGTTGCAGAGCGAGAGGCGGGACTTCTGGTTGTAAGTGAAAGTCTCGCCGCGTCCCTCGGCAGCGGCGCGCGCCGCCTCGAGATCCTCGGAAGAGTCGAAGGCGTAGTAGGCATAGCCGTTGGCGATGAGCTGCTCGGCATACTTGCGGTAAATGCCGCGCCGCTGGCTCTGCCTGTACGGCGCGTGCGGATGGCGCTCCGACGGCGTCTCTACGACGCGGCCGTCGGAGTCCACTCCTTCGTCGGGCACGATGCCGCACCATTTCAGCGCCTCGATGATGTATTCCTCTGCACCGGGCACGAAACGGTTGGAGTCGGTATCTTCGATACGGAGGATGAAATCGCCCTCTCTCTGCTTGGCAAACAGGTAGTTATATAGCGCCGTACGGACCCCGCCCATGTGCAGGGGGCCGGTCGGGGACGGCGCGAATCTCACTCTCGTTCTTCTTTCCATACTATTTCTCGTTACGGGTGCTCCTGCGGATGGCAGGAATGTTCTCCAGCGTGCTGAAATCCTCTCCGTTCTCCATCAGCAGGACGGGCTTGTTCTGCTCGTCGAATACCGGATGGCTGCTCTGGGTGTTGAAACCGATGGTCTGGATGACGCTACCCTCAGTTGCGGGCAGGCTGCGCCCCTCCTCGCTGTCCATGACCCTCTTCTTGTCGAAGACATAGTCGTTGTCGAGGATGATGAGGTTGCCGAGATCGACGTTGGTGATCTTGTTGAGCTTGTTGTACTCGAATCCCGTGGCCACGACCGTCACGCGGATGGTGTCGTCGGCGTCTGGATCGTCGTTCCAGATGATGCCGCGCTTGAACATCGTGAACTTTCCGAGGGCGTCGCGGATCTTGTTGGTCAGGGTATTGAGGTCGTCCATCTCGATGCCGTTCTCGTTGTTGGCGACGGTGATGTTCAGGAGGACCTTCTGGGCCGTGTTGACCTCGAAGTCGTTGAGCAGCGGGGAGTTGATGGCCGCCTCGATGGCGTCGTCTATACGGTTCTGGCCCTTGCCGACGCCGCAGCCCATGAGGGCGAGGCCGCTGTCCTTCATGACAGTCTTGACATCCTCGAAGTCGACGTTGACATAACCCTTCTTCTTGATGATCTCCACAACGCTCATGACAGCGGTCGCGAGCACTTCGTCAGCCTTGGGGAAGGCTTCCTGGATGAGGAGCTTGCCGAACTGCTCGTGGAGTTTCTCGTTGTTGATGATGAGGAGGCTGTCGACATTCTTCTTCAGCTCGTTGATGCCGTCGATGGCACGCCCGAGTGCCTCCGGACCTTCGTTCTCGAAGGGCAGGGTCACGACCGCCACTGTCAGGATGCCCCGCTCGCGGGACATCTTGGCGATGACCGGCGCGGCGCCCGTGCCGGTGCCGCCGCCCATGCCCGCCGTGATGAAGAGCATGTCGATCGGCGTGCCGAACACCACGGCTGCGATCTGGTCCTGCGCATCCAGCGCGGCGTTGCGGCCGGCGGTGGAATTGGTGCCGGCGCCGAGGCCGCGTCCCATCTGGATCTTGGTCGGGACCTCGCAGCCGTCAAGCGCCTGCGAATCGGTGTTGCAGACGATGAAGTTGCAGCCCTGGACTTGCTGCTTGAACATGTAGTTCACGGCGTTGCAACCGCCGCCGCCCACTCCGATGACGGAGATCTTGGACTCCTTGGCCGGCACCCAGCTCGCGGGCTGGATCTCTATGCCGTCTAATTCGATGCCTTTGTATATCTCGTTCATAATGCTTTCCTCCCGTTATTCTTCCATTCCGTCGTAGCCGTCGTCTATGATCTTGCCCACTGCCGAGCCGACTTTCTTGGTGAAGGCGTCGAAGGGGTTCTTCCATACGATCTTCGGGCGTTTCTTAGCCTTCTCCTCTTCCTTCTTCTTCCTGGCTTCCTCCCGGGCGGCCTCCCTCAACCTGCGTTCTTCATCCTTCTCCTTCAGGCGCGCCCAGATACCGGATTCTTTCTTCTCTTTCTCTTCGGCCGGTTCCGCATTCTCCTGGATATTCTCTACCGGAGTTTCCTCATAGACCTGCTCCTCGGAAGGAATGAATCCGTCATCGACCGGCTCCTCGGCAACGACGGCCTCCTCTTCCTCGTCTTCGAATTTCGGGGGCTCCGACAGGCAGTTCAGGTATTTGTTCTCCTTGGCCGCCATGATCATTCCCACGGAAGCTACGGCGCTGGTGTCGTTGATCTCGGGACAGCCCACGAAGGAAAACTTCTGGCGCGGGTATCCGATGCGGATGTTGTAGCCGGAAAGCTCCTTGACATAGGTCGAGAGGTTGGGGATGACGGCCGAGCCTCCGGTGAGGACGATGCCGTTGCGCAGGTTCCCGCCGAAACCGCTCTCCTGGATCTTGTAGAGGCAGGCGTCGATGATCTCCCTGACGCGGCAGGTGATGACCTCCGACAGGTATTTAACCGACAGTTGCTTGCATGATCCTGACTCGTGGTTGTTGATCTGGATGATCTTGTCGCGGAGCGTGAGTATCTTTTCGGGCATGCATGCGCCGTATCCCAGCTTGATGTTCTCGGCAAGGCCCTCGGAGGTGCCGCACTCGAGCTTGATGTCGTTGGTGATGCTCTTGCCTCCGAAAGGAATGGAGGAATAGTAGCGCATGATGTCGTTGTGGTAAATGGTGACGGAGGTCGCTCCCGCACCTATCTCGATCAGCGCCACGCCGTTCTCTCGCTCTTCGTCGGAGAGGATCGCTGCGGCGGTGATCTCGGGCAGGAAATACTTCTTGGCCACGGCTACTCCAACCTGGTTCATCACCCTGTCAACGTTGTCACTGTGTCTCTTGCGCCCGACGAACACCTTGAAATTGCCCTCGAGCGTGTCGCTCACCATGCCCTCGATGTCACTCTCGCGGGCGTTGAGATACTCCTCCGTGGTGAAAGACTGTGCCACCACCCCGTACATGATCTGCTTCTCCGGATCGGGCAACGGGTAGGTGTCGATGGCGTTGTTCTTGAGGAAATCGATCTCCTCGCGAGTGATGGAGCTCTCGCTGTCCGAACGCTCGAATTCTGCCCGGGCGTTTACCTGGCTGACTTCGTAGCGGGGGAGGCCGGTCACCACCTGGTGAATCTTGATCTTCAGCTCGTCCTCAGCGTCGGCCAGGGCCGCCCTGACCTTTTCCGCGGCCTTCTGGGGGTTGAATACATAGGAGTTCCGGATGCCTTCCGAAGGACTTTCCCGGTAGTAAAGCATCTGGACCCCTTTGCTGCTGATCTGTGCCACTGTAACGGCTATCTTCGACGTTCCCAGGTCGACGGCCGCTATGTATCTCTCGTCCATATCCCTTATTTTTTACAAACTATCTGTTTATCGAATTTCACGTTCACTGTACTGTAGTACCCTTCCCCTTTCTCGGGCAGGATGTAGCGGTAGTAGTCAGACATCCTGTCGAACTTGGCCTTGGCGTCGGTAGGGCTTCCGAAGATGAAGCGCTCCTTGCCCTCGCGCGGGATCATCACGATGTCACCGTCATCGTCGACATGCATCTGGACTATGTTTTCTGCCCAGATGCGGGACTTGTCCATATAGTCCACCATGGCGATGACTCCGGCGAGCCATGCCCTCTCTTTCTCGCTCTCCGGCGCTCCCTTGTATCCTTCGGGAGCTGTGATGCATACGGCCCCGTCCATGATGGGCACGGGGGTGGTGTAGTTCTCCTGCAGGGGGAAGATAAAGCCGTTCACATCGGAGTAGAAGCCGTAGGAGCCTTTCTGGAAGCGTATCACCGGCTCCCTCTGGGTGAGGCGGATGTTGAGCATGCCGTCGTCGGTAGTGTATGCTTCGGTCTTGAGGACGGCGCTCTGCACGTCCAGGATGGCTTCCACCTTGTGGAGGGCTATGCTGTCGAGCCTCTGTCCGATGTACGCTCCGTAATGCTTGTCCAGGTATCCCTTGATGTCCTCCTCGGTCACGAACCTGTAGTCGTCGGCGTACTCCACGCGGATGCCCTCGCATGTATGCAGCGCCCTCTCCCGCGCCGTGGCGGCGTGGATGAGCGCGCAGAGCGCTGCGAGGGCCGCAAGCGCGGCGACGGAGATCAGGATACGGACTTTGGTTTTCATTTATATCGGCTTTCCAGCATTTGTGTAATGGGTTCGACGAAACGGTCTATGTTGCCCGCACCGAAGGTCACCAGCACCTCGGGAGTCTCTTTCGAAAGTGTCTCCATCAACTCTTCCTTGGTGATAAGCACCTTCTCCGGGGCCTTTACGTCCTTGAAGATGAGTTCGGAAGTGACTCCGGGGATGGGCTCCTCCCTGGCGGGATAGATATCCAGAAGGATGAGTTTGTCGACCGAACTCAGCGCCTCGGCGAACTCGGGCGCAAGGTCCTGCGTGCGCGAATACAGGTGCGGCTGGAACACGGCCGTGACCTTCCTGCCCGGGAACATCCCCTTGATGGAGGAGATGGTCGTGGCGAGCTCCTTCGGATGATGTGCGTAATCGTCGATGTATGTTAGTTCCGGGGTATTGAAATGCACGTCCATGCGCCTCTGCACTCCGCGGAACGTACCTATCGCATGCCTTACGGCCTCCGGGTCCGTTCCGTGGACCAGGCAGAGCGCTGCGGCTGCGATACTGTTCTCGATGTATATCCATCCCGGAACGCCCGGGGTGATGTCGCGGATGACTCCGCGGGGATATACCAGGTCGAAGGTATAGTGTCCGAGTTCACCCCTGCGGATATTCTCCGCATGGAAGTCGGCGGCGGGATCGTCATAGTGGTAAGTGTGGATCTTGGCGTTGGTGTCCTTCTCCGTGACCGGCAGTCCGAGTTTCTTGATCAGGACACGGCTCACTTGTGAAGCGAACGCGCGGAATGCCTCCTGCACGTGTGCCAGGTCGCCGTAGATATCCAGATGGTCGGCATCCATGGCCGTTATGACGGCGGCGTCAGGATGCAGCTGGAGAAAAGAACGGTCGAACTCGTCCGCCTCGGCCACCACGGTGGGGACGGGGCTGACGAGTAGGTTCGTCCCGTAGTTCTTGGAGATACCTCCAAGGAATGCCGAGCAGCCGTCGCCGCTTTCCGTAAGGATGTGGGCGGCCAGCGTGCTGGTGGTGGTCTTGCCGTGCGTGCCGGCTACGGCGAGACATTCCTGGCCGCGGGTGATCTCTCCGAGGCTCAGCGAGCGTTTCACTACACGGTAGCCGTTCTCCCTGACGTATGTCAGTTCCGCGTTGTCCGCGGGAATGGCCGGAGTGTAGATGACCAGCGTCTCCGCGACATCCTTGGGGATGAAATCGGGATCGTCTTCGAAGTGCACTCCGATACCCTCTTCCTGCAGTTTAGAGGTCAGTTCGGACGGGGTGCGGTCATACCCGGACACTTCAAGCCCCTTGCGCTTGAAGTAACGGGCGATGGCGCTCATGCCTATGCCTCCGATTCCTATGAAATAGACGTTCTTCATTTTTCCAAAAGTCTGTATACTTCCTTGGCAATGTCCATTGCCGCATCCATGCGCGCCAGAGGCGCGATATTGGTCTCCATTGCCTTGATCCTGGCGGGGTCATGCGCAAGCGATACGGCCTCGGCCATCATCCTTGCGGACGCTTCCGCGTCTTTCACCAGTACGGCCGCATCCTTGCGGACGAGCGCCATGGCGTTGTGGGTCTGATGGTCCTCGGCCACGTTAGGGGAGGGAACGAGGATGGAGGCCTTCCTGGCGGCGCATAGCTCGGACACCGAGCTGGCGCCGGAACGGGAGACCACAACGTCTGCCACGGCGTAAGCCAGATCCATCCGTTTGATGAAATCCGAATGCTTAACACCCTCGAGAGGGTTGTCCTTGCGCGCCTCCGACATGAAAGCGTCGACCTGCGGCTTGTAATACTTGCCGCACTGCCAGAGGACCTCGATGTCCTCTCCTCCCGGACATCTGTCCGAGACCCATTTCTTCATAGCCTCGTTGAGGGTGCGGCTGCCGAGGCTGCCGCCGACTATGAATATATGCTTCTTGTCGGGGTTCAATCCATAATATGCAAGCCCTTCCTCCTTCATTTCCGGAGTAACCGGGACGATTTCCTTTCGGATGGGGTTGCCTGTGAACACTATCCTGTCCGCGGGGAAGAATTTCTCCATGCCTTCATACGCCACGCAGATGCTTCCGGCCTTTTTCGCAAGGATCTTGTTGGTGAGGCCGGCGAATCCGTTCTGTTCCTGGATAAGGGCGGGAACACCCTTGCGGGTCGCTACCCAGAGCAGGGGAGCGCTGGCGTAGCCGCCCACACCGATGGCGACTTCGGGCTTGAACTCATCGATGACCCTTCCGGCCTTACGGACGCTCTGGAGGAGCTTGAACGGCACCTTCACATCGTTCTTGATATTGTTCCAGTTCAACTGGCGCTGGAGTCCGAGCATCGGCAGGCCGACGATCTCGTAGCCTGCGGCAGGCACCTTCTCCATCTCCATCTTGCCCTCGGCACCAACGAACAGGATCTCGCTTTCCGGATTCAACTCCTTCAGCTTGTCCGCGATGGAGATGGCCGGGAAGATATGTCCACCCGTGCCCCCTCCGCTTATGATAGCTCTCAATGGTCTGTATTCCATATCCTTATATCTCCGATTCAAATTCGTCCAATGCATCGAGCTCGCCCTGGATACCCTCATGGGTCATCTTGAGCGGCTCGGCCGTCCTGGTCTCCCTGTCGATCTTCTTCGACGCCTCGCGGCTGATCGACAGGATCACGCCGAAGGCTATGCAGAATACTATGAAGGATGAGGATCCGTAGCTTATTAGCGGCAGCGTCTGTCCGGTCAGGGGTCCTATGCCGGAGTTGATGAGCATGTGCATCATCGCCTGGCCGCTGATGAGCAGGATCAGGCCGGCTACCGTTATCTTGCCGAAATTGTCCTTGCAGTTGCGCACTATCACTGACCCTCGTGCCAGCAGGCTGACGTAAAGTATTATGACTATCAGCGCTCCGATGAGGCCGTATTCCTCGACGATGAAGCTGAACATGTAGTCCTCGTACATGACCGGGACCACATAACGCTGGGTGCTCTGTCCCGCGCCTTTGCCCAGCAGGCCGCCCTGCTTGATGGCGATCTTGGCACTGTATGGCTGGCGGATCTTGTCGAGGGCAGCGTAGTACTCGGCGGACTTCGGCTTAGCAGCGTGTAAGTCTTCCAGCGCGTCCCCGCTGCCCTGCAGACGGCTTACCCAGGTCTCGATACGGGTGCCTTCGAGCATCTTTCCGTCCGTGACCTTGTTTATGAGCAGTATGCCAGCTATGATCGCGACCAAGGCGAAGGCAGGAGCTATCAGCTCCTTCATGCTGAGGCCTCCTACGAGTATGGTCACGAACATTATGAACCCGATGAAAGCTGCACTGGAACCGCTTCCGAGGGCTACGCAGCCCATCACGAAGAACATCGGCGCATAGATATATATGATCTTCTGCCAGCCGGGTTTGCCGAGCCAGTGGAAATGCGGAAGCTTCGAGAGCAGGTTCGCGATGCGGTATTCCTTCTTCTGAAAAGCGTCCACTGCCCAGGCCAGGTACATGACCATGGCCACCTTTATGACTTCGTATATATGCAACTGCAGGCCTCCGATCTTGATGACGCGCCAGGCGCCGTTGATCTGGCCGGCCTTGAAGAAGGACAGACTGTCGAAATGCGTCACCACCACGAGCAGCAGCAGTGCCGACACCGGGAATCCCAGCTGCGCCAGTACCCGGTATCCCTTGACTCCTATGAAATTGTAGCATACCAGCAGGAGGACTATGCCGAAGATGATGACCTTGATGAGGTCCACCATCACGTCCACGCGCGTCTGCGTACCGCTCATCACCTCCTTGGTAGTGGAGGTGGACGAGAAGATGCAGACGGCCGAGCACATGATCAGCGTCAGCACGATCATCCAGACGACCTTGTCACCCTTGAGGCCGTCGAAGAAGTTCCATATCCTGCTTTTCTGCGCCATTTCGCAATTAACGGTTTACAGGTTCCTTACCGCTGCCTTGAACTGCTCGCCGCGGTCCTCGTAGCAGCTGAAGAGGTCGAAGCTCGCGCAGCAGGGGCTCAGCAGCACCACGTCCCCGGGGGACGCGAAGCGGCTGGCGGCCTTGACTGCAGCGTCCGCCGAGCCGGTGTCGGTGATGTTCTCCGAACCGACGATATCCTCGAAAGCAGCATGTATCTTGGAGTTGTCCACTCCGAGGCATACGATTGCCTTGACCTTCTCCTTGACGAGGTCGGTCAGCACCGAATAGTCGTTGCCCTTGTCCTTGCCGCCCACGATCCAGACGACAGGTTTGGTCTGGCACTCGAGTGCATACCATGCCGAATCGACGTTGGTGGCCTTGGAGTCGTTGATGTAGAGCACGTCCTTGATGCTCAGCACAGGCTCCAGGCGATGCTCGATGGGCTCGAACGTGGCAAGGCTGCCCCGGATGGTCTCATCGTCGATATCCACGGCCTTGGCGGCCAGCGCGGCGGCCATGGAGTTGTATATGTTGTGCTTTCCGCCGAGGGCGAGCTCCTTCAGGTAGATCTCGCTCTCGGACTCCTCGTACTTGACCACGATCTTCTCGCCTTCCAGGTAGGCTCCCTGGTCCACTTTGCCGTTCTGGGTGAAGGGCAGCATCTTGGCCTGGATGATAATCTTGTTCAGGTGGTCGATGGTGATGGCGTCGTCGGAGTCGAAGATGAAGCAGTCCTCCGGACGGAGGTTCCGGGTGATGCGGAACTTGGCCTTGACATACTCCTCCATGTTGTAGTTGTAGCGGTCGAGGTGGTCCGGGGTGATATTGGTGATGATGGCGATGTCCGGCCTGAAATCATATACGTTGTCAAGCTGGAAACTGCTGATCTCCAGTACATAATAGTCGAAATGCTCCGTCGCCACCTGGAAGGCGTAGCTCTTGCCGATGTTGCCGCCTAGGCCGACGTTGAGGCCCGCCTGCTGCAGCAGGTAGTAGATGAGCGAAGTCGTGGTGGTCTTGCCGTTGGATCCGGTTATGCATATCTTCTTGGCAGTATCATAACGCCCTGCGAACTCGATCTCCGAGAGGATGGGAGTGCCCTGCTGCATCAGTTTCTGGACCATGGGGGCTGCGGTAGGGATGCCGGGGCTCTTCACCACCTCGTCTGCATTGAGGATGAGTTCCTCGCTGTGCTGTCCCTCCTCGAAGGGGATCTTCCATTCCCTCAGGGTATCGGCATAATGGTCCGCGATCTTCCCCTTGTCCGAGAGGAAGACGTCGAATCCTTTCACTTTGGCAAGCACCGCGGCTCCGACTCCGCTTTCAGCTCCACCCAATACTACAATCCTAGACATATATTACGTTCCTTGTTTTATCTAACTTTCAGCAATGCCAGCGTCGCGATGGCGAGAATGATCTCCACGAACCAGAAGCGTGCGACGATCTTGGCCTCCGGCAGGGCGCGTACGGGCTTCTGTATCAGCGCCGGTATGCCTTCCTTCTGGAAATGGTGATGCAGCGGTGTCATCTTGAACACCCTCCTGCCTTCGCCGTATTTCTTCTTGGTCTTCTTGAAGTAAGCCCTCTGGATGATGACCGAAAGGCTCTCCACGAGGAAGATGCCGCAAAGGATGGGCAGCAGCAGCTCCTTGCGGATGAGGACGGCGCTCACGCCGATGATGCCTCCGAGGGTAAGGCTGCCGGTGTCGCCCATGAATACCTGGGCGGGGTAGCAGTTGTACCAGAGGAAGCCCACCAGGGCGCCCACGAACGCGGCCATGAATACCGCAACCTCTCCCGAGCCGGGGATGAACATGATGTTCAGGTAGTCGGCGTTGAGGACGTTGCCTCCGAGCCAGGCGAGCACGCCGATCACGACGCCGACGATGGCGGAAGTGCCTGCGGCGAGGCCGTCCATGCCGTCGGTGAGGTTGGTGCCGTTGGAGCACGCCAGGATTACGAAGATGATCAGCACCAGGTAGATACCCCATGTGCAGTATACTCCGAACTGCCCCTTGAAGGGTGACAGCCATGAATAGTCGAACTCGTTGGCTTTGAAGAACGGTATCGTGGTCACGAGGTTGTCGGTGGGGATGGACGGGCTGACGCAAACAATCAGCGCGATGGCGAAGGCGAGGCCGAAGAGCAGGAGCATCTTCATCCTCTCGCTGAGGCCTTCCTTGTTGTGCTTGAACACCTTGATATAATCGTCAGCGAAACCCACGCCTCCGCACCACAGGGTGGTGAGGAGCAGGAGCTGGGTGTAGATGTTGGTCATGTCGGCGACCAGAAGTACTCCCACGAGGGTAGCTGCAATGATGATGATACCGCCCATGGTGGGCGTGCCTTTCTTCTGCATCTGGCCCTCGAGGCCGAGGTCACGGATGGTCTCGCCGATCTGCCGGCGCTGGAGCCAGCGGATGATCGGCTCTCCGGCGAAGAATGCAAAGAGCATACTGATGACATTGGCCAGCATGGCCCTGAAGGACAGGTAGCCCATCAGGCCCTGTCCGGGAATGTCGTAGTCTTTGAGCGCTTCGAAAAGATGATAGAGCATTGTAGGTTTATGGTTCTAGGCTTTTATGTTTGCAAATATCTCCTCGACGATCTCCTTCTCGTCGAAATGGCGTTTTTCCTTTCCGATTATCTGGTATGTCTCGTGGCCCTTGCCGGCGAGCAGTATCGTCGCGCCTTCGCTGGCGGTCAGTATGGCCGTCCTGATGGCTTCCTTGCGGTCGGCGATGAATATGGCCTTGGCCTCGCCGGCGGGAGTGAATCCCTTGCGGATATCCTCCATGATGTCCTCGGTCCTTTCGGTGCGGCTGTTGTCCGAGGTCACTATGATGCGGTCCGAGAACTCTTCCGCTACCTTGGCCATCTCGGGACGCTTGGTCTTGTCACGGTCTCCTCCGCAGCCGAACAGGCAGATGAGCTGCTTCTCGGGGGCGATGTCCCTGAGGGTCTTGAGGACATTCTCCATGGCGTCCGGGGTATGTGCGTAGTCGATGATGGCCGAGATGCCGCGGGGACCGCGGATGTTCTCGAGGCGGCCCTTGGCGGACTCGAGGCGGCTCAGCGACAGCAGGGCTTCGTCCTGCGTAGCGCCCACTGCCAGCGCCGCCGAGTATATGGCGAGGAGGTTGTAGGCGTTGTGCTGGCCGATGAGCCTTGTCCATACCTCCACTCCGTCGATCTTGAACATCATGCCCTCGAAACTCTCCTCCATGATGCGGCAGGTGTGGTCGGCCATGCTCCTGCAGGAGTAGGTGACCACCTTGGCCGCAGTGTTCTGGACCATCACCATGCCGTTGCGGTCGTCGATGTTGGTGATGGCGGTGGCATCGGCCGGAAGTCTGTCGAAGAACAGTTTCTTGCAGCGGAGGTACTCGGCGAAGGTCCCGTGATAGTCGAGGTGGTCGTGGGTGAGGTTGGAGAATATTCCCACCTTGAACTTGAGCCCGGTCACGCGCTCCTGCTCGATGCCGATGGAACTGACTTCCATGAAGCAATATTCGCATCCGGCGTCGGCCATGCGGCTCATCAGGGAGTTGATGGTGATGGGGTCCGAAGTGGTGTTGTCGGTCTCCAGGCGCTCTGTTCCCACATAATTGGCTATCGTGGAGAGCAGTCCGCAGTTGTATCCGAGACCCATGAACAGATGGTACAGGAGAGTGACGGTCGTAGTCTTGCCGTTGGTTCCGGTTATTCCCACGAGCTGCAGCTTCTCCGACGGGTGGTCGTAGAAGTTGGCGGCGCAGAGGGCGAGGCCCCTGCGGTCGGCGGAGACGACCGCCGCCGCGCCCGCTTCGAGCGCCGCGTCAATGTACTTGTGGCCGTCGGTGGCGAAGCCCTTCACGGCCACGAACAGCGCACCGGGCACTACCTTGCGCGAATCACTGCATATCGAAGTGACCTGCGTATTGACCTCTCCGCGGATTATCTCCGCGCCTGTATTCCTGATGATGTCCTCGAGTCTCATTTCAGGGTGATCTTTACTGTGCCGCCCTTGGTTGCGGCCGTTCCGGCCTTCGGGGACTGGGTGGCGACATGGCCCGTTCCCGTGTATTCACATTTCATCCCGCTGTTCTCGATGGCGAACAACGCGTCCCTCAATCCGAGCCCCGAAAGGTCGGGAACGACAGGGGAGTCAAGTGTCTGCGCAAGCATCTCCCCGGCAGGCATGGGCGGAACTCCAGCCTTGGGCTCGAGCGTCTCCATCCATACAGGATCCATAGACCAGATGCCGTCGACGATGTCGCGGGCAGCCAGTGCCGGGAGCGTACCTCCGTAGAAGCTCTCGCCGCTGAGGATCGAGTAGATGACCACGATGAACGAGTACTTCGGCTGTTCGGCGGGGAAGAATCCCACGAAGGTGGCCTGGTTCTTCTTCCGGCCCCATTCGTCGTTGTACCTGCCCGCAGCGGTCTTGGAGTCCTGCTCGTCCAGGACTATTCGTGCCGTGCCGGTCTTTCCGGCCACCTTGAACTTGGTGTTCTTCAGGCGGGTGGCGGTACCGCTCTGGACCACGGCCGTGAGGCCGCGGGTGATGGTGTCCGCCGTGGCGCGGGAACAGATGGATGCGTTGAGGATGCTCGGTCCGAGCTTCTCCTTCACGACGCCGTTCTTCTCGATATCCTCGACCAGGTACGGCTTCATCATCTTGCCCTTGTTGGCTATCGCGTTGTAGAAAGTCAGGATGTGCATGGGAGTCTCGGTGACGGAATACCCGTAGGCCGTCGTGCCGAGGCTGGTGATGCTCCAGGAATCCCTGTCAGGCGAAGGCACCGACGGAGTGGCCATGCCGTCCAGGTCGAAGTCGAACGCCTCGCCAAGCTTGTACATGTACAGCTTGTCGATGAAGTCTTTCGGATGCTTCGAGTAGTTTGCGACCGCGAGATGGGCGAACACGTAGTTCGAGGACATCTCAAGGCCCTTCAGGATTGTTATCTCATTGGTGCCGTACTGGCGCTCGTAATCGTAGATGTGTTGGTCGAGAGGCAGTGTGCCTTCCTTGCCATGGTTCGTGGGGATGGTCTCCTCGAGGGAGTGTATGTATCCGTCCTCGAGCAGGGTCATGATGGTGGAGGCCTTGAATACCGATCCGGGCTCGCCTGCGCGGCCGATGGCGTAGTTGTAGGACTCCTCCATCTTGCCCGTCTTGGGATCGCGTTTGAGGTTCACCATGGCGCGGATCGCGCCGGTGACGACGTCCATGACGATCGCGCAGCCGCCTTCGATCTTGCGGTTGGTGTCGATCTGGGCCCTGAGCGAACGGTCGGCAAGGTCCTGGATGTCAACGTCCAGGGTAGTGCGGACATCGAGTCCGTCCACGGGCTTCACGGCCGTGCTGTCGAATGTCTGCACGGTCTCGCGTCCGTCCTTCCTGCGTGTATACCTATAACCCTCCTCGCCGTGAAGCTTGGAGTTGAACTTGCCCTCGATACCGATATAGTTGTTGGTGCTGGCATCGGTATTGTCGCGTACGAAACCGATGACGCGGCGGGCCAGGGTGCCGTACGGATACTGCCTGACATCTTTCTGCGTCACTATGAGGCCGCCCTTGTACTGACCCTCGCGGAACAGAGGGAGCTGCTTGATCTCCTGCAGCGTATCGTAGTCAACGGGCGTGCCTATGGAACGGTAGCGCCTGCCGTTCTCGCGGTCCCGGCGTATCTGCTCGTAGTATTCGTCTGCGGTCTTCTCAGGGAAGAACCGCGCCAGCCCTGCGGACAGTTCGCGGGCCTTGCCAAGCCATTCCTGCTCGCGGGCCTTGCCGTTCTGGGAGTCCTTGGAGAATTCGTCCTTGAGGACGGAAGGATCCATGGCGATGGTGTAGGAAGGGAAGGAGATGGCCAGCATGCGGCCGTCGCGGGCGAGTATCGCCCCCCTGGCCGGACGCATGACGTCCTTGGTGACAGGCGGCGTGAGTTCAGCCTCGATGGCGGGATCCGGCTTGAAGAAGGCCTGGACGCGTATGATCTGCCCTACCAGGATCACGGCCAGGATAAGGAAAAGTATGTAGAATACGTACATGACCTTTCCGATCCTGTCCCTCTGTCCTCTGTTTCCGTTTTCTGCCATAGCGTTACTTCTTCAATACAGTTGCGGGCTTCTGGGGTTCCGTTACCTTGGAACCGGCCTCTTTCAACATCTCGTCCAGGGCTGCCCTGCGGTTGAGGGTCCTGAGCTCGAATTCAAGGTTGGCATGCTCGATCTCGAGCTCCTTGATCGCGGCCTGGTTCTTTTCGACCTTGGCCAGCGTCGAGTCGACGCCGAGGCTGAACCAGATCAGCATGCCGAAGAGGAAGAAGGTATATACGATGTGGATGAAATACCTTCCCACGTTCAGTCTGAGCAGGAACTGACCGTGAAGGATGGCCTTGACGCTCTCCTTGATCAGCCTGCCGACGTCCTGGATCTTCCATTTCTCACCTTCCGCCATCCTGCTTCCTCCTTTCTTTTCCTGCGGGCAGCGGCTTCTCCGCGGTGCGGAGCTTGGCGCTCCTTGCCCGCGTGTTGGACGCTATCTCGCTCTCCTGCGGCAGCACCGGCTTGCGGTCCAGCGCCCGCAGGGGAGTTTCGCTCCTCCCGTAGACGTCCTTCTCGACGGTTCCGCCGACGTTCCCGGACTTGATGAAGTTCTTCACCATCCTGTCCTCGAGGGAGTGGTAGGTGATCACGACGAGCCTCCCGCCGGGCTTCAGGCTCTTCGCGGCGCCGTCGAGGAACTTCCCGAGCGAGCGCATCTCCTGGTTCACCTCGATCCTCAGCGCCTGGTACACCTTGGCGAGGTATTTATGCTCCGCATACGGGGGCAGGACCGGCTTTATGGCCGCGTCCAGGTCGCCCGTGGTGCGAATCTGCCCCTTTTCGCGTGCGGCGACCACCAGTGCGGCCAGCCTGCGGGAGTTCTCTACTTCGCCGTAAAGGCGGAATATCTGCTCCAGTTCGTCCTGCTCATAAGTGTTGACCACGTCGGCGGCGGTGAGCTCGGCCTGCGTGTTCATCCTCATGTCCAGGGGGGCGTCATAGCGGAACGAGAATCCTCTCTCCGCGGTGTCGAACTGGTGCGAGGATACGCCCAGGTCGGCAAGGATACCGTCCACACCGCACTCCCGGAAATCGCGTGCGGCCTTGTGGGCCTCCAGGAGTGCGAAATTGTGGACGAATCGGAAATTATTGTGGATCAGGGTGAGACGCGGGTCGTCCACCCCTCCTGCCAGTGCATCGCTGTCGCGGTCAAAGGCGATGAGCCTTCCATCCGGGGAAAGCCTCGAAAGGATCTCCGCGGAGTGTCCGCCGCCACCGTATGTGGCATCAATGTAAGTTCCTGAAGTGTTGGTGATGAGGGCGTCGACGCTCTCCTTGAGAAGTACCGGGACGTGGTATTCCGACATAGCCTCAGCCTCCTACCTCGATTCGGGCAGTCTTCCGGCTATGGCTACGAATTCGTCATTGGAGATCCTGGAGGCCTCGTATTTCTCCTTGGCCCAGATCTCGATCTTGTAATCATTGCCGGAAAAAACCACTTCCCTGGTTGCACCAATACGATCCAGAAGTTCCTTCGAGATCGATATGCGTCCGAATTTGGCATCCGGCTCCACAACGTCGCGGTCACGCATATAGGCTCTCCAGAACCTCGCGTGCTCCTCGTTGAAGAAATTCAGTCTGGACTTGACCTCGGCCGACTGCCTCTCCCACTCCTCGAAAGTGTACATTTCGAGACAGTCTGCGAAGATGTCCTTCTTGATGACAAAACGCATGTCACTTCCATCGGGCATCATACCCTTCAACGGCGCGGGGAGGACGAGCCGCCCCTTGTCGTCGAGCTTGGATGTATAGTTTCCGATGAATGTGACCATGGTTTCTGTAACTAGTTTCACGCGATTGCCACAAAGGTAAGAAAAAGTTTTCCATTTTGTTCCACCGCTTTCCAAATTTTTCCACAATCTTATGTTAAAAACATACCGTCCCATATCAATTCATATCCTACCCCTCGGAAAAGTATCTTTTTGAATGCCTGCCTTCGCGTTTTTTCGTTTCTTGCGGCATGAAAATAAAGGAACTGACAGAAGGGGAGAGACCCAGGGAAAGGATGATGGAGTACGGGGCGGAAAGTCTCGGGACGGGAGAGTTGCTGGCGATCCTGCTGCGCAGCGGCACCCGCGGCGAGAGCGCCGTGGACCTGGCCCAGCGCATGTTGGCCCTGGCCGGAGGCTCGCTCGTGCAGCTCTCGCGAATACCCGTGGACAGGCTGCGCGCCCAGCGCGGCCTCGGCGGCACCAAGGTGCTGCCGGTCATTGCCGCGCTGGAGCTCGGCCGCCGCTTCATGGCGGAGGAGTCCAGGCTGGAGAAGATACCGGTCATCGCTCCGGCGCAGGTCTACATCATGATGAAGCCGGATTTGAAGGGATTGGAGACGGAGGAGTGCTGGGTGATATACCTCAATGCCGCCAAGTATGTCATCTCGAAGGAGTGCGTGAGTTCCGGCGGCCTCAATGCCACGATCATGGACTGCAAGAGGATCGTGGCTTCGGCCCTTGAACGCAAGGCACAGGCGCTGGTCCTGGTCCACAACCACCCTTCCGGCAACCCACGGCCGGGGTCGGAAGACATACGGCAGACTGTGGCGCTACGTGCCGCACTCAAGCCTTTCTCGATAGAACTGCTCGACCATGTCGTCTTTGCGGACGACAGCTACTACAGTTTTGCGGATGAAACGGTGTATAAAGGCTGATAAGGTTAAAGCTCCTTGCGTAGACGGGCCTTGGGGATACCGAGCTGGTCGCGGTATTTTGCGATGGTGCGGCGCGCCACTTTGTACCCTTTTCGGTTCATCTCGTCCACAAGCTGGTCGTCCGTGAGAGGCTTGCGCTTGTTCTCGCCGTCCACGCACTCCTGGAGTGCCTTCTTCAGCTCGCGTGTAGAGACCTCCTCGCCCGCCTGGTTTTCGAGACCTTCGGAGAAGAAATACTTGAGCGGGTAGATGCCGAAATGCGTCTCTATGTACTTGCTGTTCACGACACGCGAAATGGTGGAGATATCGAAGCCGGTGACCTCGGCTATATCCTTGAGCACCATGGGCTTGAGATGTGACTCATCCCCGTCCATGAAGTAGTCGTGCTGATAGTCGATGATCGCCCTCATGGTGCTCTCGAGGGTGTTGTGGCGCTGCTTGAGGGCCTCGACGAACCACTTGGCCGAGTCAATCTTCTGCTTGACGAAAGTCGCGGCTTCCTTCTGCTTCTTGTCGGTCGATCCCTTGGCTTCGACGAGCATGTCCGCGTATTTCTTGTTCACCCTGATCTCCGGGATCGAGAAACGCGGCATCGTCAGGTGAAGCTCGCCGTCAACTATGTCCAGCATGAAGTCCGGGACGACCTGCTGGGCCTGCTCGGTATACGAGTCGTCGACCTGTCCGCCCGGCGTGGGATTGAGCTTCACGATACGGTTGATGGCGGCCTTGAGTTGCTCCTCGGATATGCCCATGCGGGACATGATCTTCTGGAAATGCTTGTTGGTGAACTCCTGGAAGTGGTCGTTGAGTATGCACAGGGCATTGGTCACGTCCTCCGTCTGCTTCATCTTGCGGAGCTGGATAGTGAGGCATTCGCGAAGGTCGCGGGCGCCTACCCCCGGAGGATCGAACTGCTGGATGATGCCCAGCAGTTCGGACACTTCTTCGTAATCGGTCTCGATATTCTCACGAAAGGCTATGTCATCCACGATGCTGTCGAGGTCGCGGCGGAGATAGCCGTCCTCGTCGATGCTGCATACCAGATAGCGTCCCACGGCCATCTGATGCTCGTTCAGGTTTCGGAAACCGAGCTGGGTCAGAAGGCTCTGGGTGAAACTCTCCTTGACGGAGAAGGTGTTGTATTCGGGACGTTCGTCCTTGCCGTAGTTGTTGACTCGCAGGCGGTAGGAAGGGATGGGGTCGTCTGCGTCCAGCTCGTCGATGGAAATGTCCTTGGGCTGGTCGTCATCGTCGTCGCGCCCCTCGACAGGACTGTCGTCCAGCACAGGATTGTCCTCAAACTCACTTTTCACACGCTGTTCCAGTTCCTGGATGGGGAGTTCGATGAGCTTGATGGTCTGGATCTGAAGCGGAGAAAGCTTCTGAACCTGTTTCTGTTCGAGTCCTTGCTTGATCATGAAGGGGGTCCTACGGTCTTGCGACGGCTATGGTGTCCACGACATAGGCGTGGTTCCTGTCAACGATGGGATAGTTGATATTCTCCTTGACAACGAACGCGGAAGGGAAGTCCGCCTTCAGGCGGCGCATCATCTGCATGGCCTCGGACTTGGTCCGGAAGTCTCCGACAGTCACCTTGAAATAAGGGCTGGCGAAGGAACGGTAAGCCCCGTGTCCGGGATACGCGGCCTTGAAGCGGCCCATGGCCGCCTCGGAGGCGCTCCTGGCGTTCTGCTTGTTGTCGAAGAATATCCTCACACGGTATCCGGCGATCTTCCTGCTCTTGTTGCGCTCTATCTTAGCGCTCATCGCGTTGGCTATGGACTGGGACTGATGGACAGTGACGGAATTGAACACGTTCGTGCCCACGAGGCTCTCGTCAAGGCTGGCCGCGGGTACGTAGACGAGGGAGTCGGCCGATGCCGTCTCCTCGACATTCTGCGCATGCAGCGGAGCCGCGGCAAATGCCGCGAGGAAAATCATATAAAGTAAAAGTCTTTTCATATCATGGTCTCTTGGACAATGAGGTCGAGATAGGCGGCAGCCACACTCGGCTCCATTAGGTCGGTAATTCTCAAATCTTTGAATCTGAATGTCTTGCATATCCCAAGCATGAAGCGGACCTTGACGTTGAGGTCCACTGTCATCCCGCTGAAATCCCGGGTGGAGGCATACTTGAGCAAGTCCGTCAGGCCGACATCCTTGGCGATGGCTCCCTCGCAGGTGAGGGGATAGACTTTGTTGCTCTTCCTGGCCACCCTGATCTTCCCGGTGGTGAAATTGGCGATCTCGCGGCCCGAGTCGTTGATGACACCGTCAATGCGGGAGATGGTAAGGTTGGACATGGGATTGACTATGCCGACCTTGAGGACGGCCTTCAGGGCCCGGAGGCCGTTGGGCGTAACTGACGCCACGGAGCAGGACGTTACGTTCAAGCCCTTCTCCGTAGAGCATCCGGCCGCCAGGAACAGGACCAGCGCGGCCGTGACGAGGAGGAACAGTCGTTTCATGCCGGAATGTGCTTTCTTCGCAAAGATACAAAAAAATCCTATCTTTGCCTTGCATTTCCTCAAGGGTCATGCCAAAAGGGTCTTATGAAGAAAGTTTACATCGAAACATATGGCTGCCAGATGAATGTCAATGACACCGAGGTCGTGTTCTCCATCCTTGCAAGGGAAGGGTATGAAAGGACCACGGAGATCGGCGAGGCCGACGTCATCATGGCCAACACCTGTTCTGTCAGGGACAATGCCGAACAGCGTATTTGGGGCCGTATCGAGCAGTTCAACCTCCAGCGCAGGTACCGTCCCGTGGTCATCGGCATCCTCGGATGTATGGCCGAACGCCTGAAGGATAAGCTCCTGGACACCCGCAAGGTCGACATCGTGGCCGGCCCGGACGCCTACCGCAGCCTTCCAAGGCTGCTGGAGGCAGTGTCCGACGGACACCCCCAGATCGACGTCATGCTTTCCCGCGAAGAGACCTATGCCGACATCAACCCTGTCAGGATCGACTCCAACGGCGTATCCGCCTTCATCTCGATCATGCGCGGCTGCAACAATGTCTGTTCCTACTGCGTGGTGCCGTATACCCGCGGCGCGGAGCGCAGCCGCGACCCCCGCACGATCGTGCGGGAGGCCTGCGACTGCTTCAGCCGCGGGTACCGCGAGGTCACCCTGCTCGGCCAGAACGTCGATTCGTACCACTGGACAGGCGAAGACGGAGAGGTTACCTTCGCGCAACTCCTTGAGAAGGTCGCCCTCGTCAGCCCCGAACTCCGCGTGCGTTTCTCCACTTCCAATCCACAGGATTTCTCCGATGAGGTCATCTATACGATGGCTGCATACGACAACATCTGCAAGCACATCCATTTCCCCGTACAGTCCGGTTCCAACCGCATGCTGGAGAAGATGCGCCGCCGCTATACCCGCGAGTGGTACCTTTCAAGGGTGAAGAAGATCCGCAATGTCATCCCTGACTGCGGCATTACGACCGACGTCATCGCCGGTTTCTGCACGGAGACCGAAGAGGACCACAAGCAGACGCTGAGCCTGTTCGAGGAGGTCGGCTATGACACAGCTTTCATGTTCTATTATTCGGAGCGTCCGGGCACTTTCGCCGCCAGGCACTGGCCGGACGACGTGGACATCGAGACCAAGACCCGCCGCCTGAACGAGATCATCACCCTGCAGAACCGCAAGAGCCTTGAGAGTTACCGCCGCGACATTGGGAAGCGTTTCAAGGTCCTCGTCGAGGGACCTTCAAAGAAAAACCCTTCCGAACTGTGCGGAAGGGCTTCAAATAACAAAATGTGCGTCTGGCCTGACGCGGCCCACAAAGCCGGTGACTACGTGGAGGTCGAGGTTCTCGACTGTACTTCCGCCACGCTTCTCTGCAGGCTGGCCTAGCTTTATTCCTGGACGAAGGCGATCACTTCGCCCTTCGCCACGTCTTTTCCCTGCTTGGCGGTGACCGCAACGACGCGTCCGCTCACAGCGGGGACGATCTCCTCCAATCCGTACCAGGTCTGGACATAGCCCATGGGCTTTCCGGACTTGACGGCGGTGCCGGCCACAGGTGCCTTGGAGTCGTCCTGGACATCCACCTCCCACAGCATCTTGCCCTTGGCAGGAGCCTGGACGGGAGTGGCCTTGGGATATTTTGCCACATAGGAGTCGATGTCGAACTCGGGCATCTCCACGACGGGACGGGTGACGACCTTCGGTGCGCCGGCCTTTTCCTTAAGGGCTTCCAAGTCCTTGTAGAAACGCTCCTTGGCGACTCCGGAGCGGTAGTCGAGGTACTGGCGCTCATGCATGGCAAGCTCGAAGAGCTCCTCGTCGTCCTCGCCGTAGTCCCAGCCCTTCTCGTCCATCATCTTGCGGTACTTGGGCAGTTCGTCGGGATAGTTGTCCTGAGGATTGCCGGTCTGGAACTCCATTCCCTTCTCCTTGGCGAGCTCGATAATCTCGGGCGCGAGGGGACCGGGGAGGTTGCCCATCTTGCCCAGGATCATTCCCCAGGTGTCCTTGTCGATGGTGGAGAAGCGAGGTTTGCCGCTGGCGAGGTTGAACAGGTTCATCAATGCGGTATTCTTGACATACTGGCTGAACGGGGTCACGAGCGGCGGATATCCGAGCTTCGGCCAAACGTACTCTACCTCGTTGAAGAGCTTGACCATCAGGGTGTCAATGCTGCTGACGGGCTGTCCGTGGGCGCGCTCTGCGGCGTTGATGGCATCCTTGAATCCGAGCAGGTCGGCCATCATCGAACCCATCATTCCACCGGGGAGACCGCAGCCAACGAGGAGCGAGGTCATCTGGGAGTTGGTGGGGCTGATCCAGTAGCCGAGGAAGTCGTCGATGAACGACTGAGTCAGGCGACGGACCTCCATGTAGGCATCCATGTTGATGTCCTTGACCAGGAAGCCGTCGGCCTTCATCATCTCGCGGATGGTGATGACATCGGGATGGACCTTGCCCCAGGAGAGGGGCTCCACGGCAACGTCGAGGTAGTCTGCGCCTGCGCGCGCCACCTCGAGCATCGAGGCCGGGGAGAATCCGGGACCGGTGTGCCCGTGGTACTGGACCTTGATGTGGGGATATTTCTTCTTGATCTCGTACACGATCTGGCCGAGGGCGGTGGGACGGCCGATGCCGGCCATGTCCTTGAGGCAGATCTCGTCTGCGCCATAGCTTACGACTTTGTCCACGATGTCCATGTAGTATGCTACCGTGTGGACGGGAGAGTTGGTGATGGAGAGGGCTACCTGCGAGATCATGCCGCCTTTTTTGGCGAGCTCGACGGAGCCTTTGAGGTTGCGGTGGTCATTGAGTCCGCAGAATGAACGTGCGATGTCGGTGCCCTGTTTTTTCTTGACCTTGAACATGAGTTCGCGGACATCGGAGGGAACCGGATTCATGCGGAGGGCGTTGAGGCCTCGTTCAAGCATGTGAGTCTGTATACCGGCCTTGTGGAAGGGTGCTGTCCATTTGCGGACGGCGATGTTGGGGTTTTCGCCGAAGAGGAGGTTGACCTGCTCAAAGGCGCCGCCGTTGGTTTCTACCCTGTCGAAGCAGCCCATGTCGATGATGGCCGGTGCTACTTCCACCAGTTGGTCGACTCTCGGCACGTATTTGCCGGAGGACTGCCACATATCCCGATATACGAGAGAGAATTTTATTTCTTTTGCCATATGTGTTGACTTCTGCTTTTTTGCTAAAGTCTGCAAATATACTAATTTTCGTGGATATCTGGTCAAGGCAGACTTATATCATTGGTAGCGAAACTGAAGTAGCAGTCGTCGCATACGATGACGTGGTCAAGCAGGGATATGCCGAAGGTATCAAGGGCCTTCTTGAGGGAACCTGTGCGGATGATGTCCTGTTTGCCGGGACGTGGAGAGCCGGAGGGGTGATTGTGTACGATGATGATACCGGAGGCCTGATGCTCAAGGCAGCGGCGGACGACCTGTCGGTTGTCTATTATCGTAGAATCGGGTCCGCCGGAGGTAATCCTTTCTTTTGCGATGAGAAAGTTTGCGCGGTTGAGGTAGATAACCCAGAGCTCTTCGTGATCAAGTCCTTTGAGGTGTGGCCTCATGATGTCGTAGACACTGGAAGGCTCGCACAGGGATTTGCTGCCGAGCATAGTTTCTTCTTCGAAGGCCCGGCGGCCGAGTTCCATTGCGGCAATGACGGTGGCGGCCTTGTCAGGGCCGATGCCTTTGATGGAGAGAAGCATCTTCAGGGGATCCGGTGCCAATTTGACCGACAACCTGCCCCCAGTCAGGCACAGAAGTTCATGTGCCAGGTCTATGGCACTGCGCCTGCCGGAGCCGGTACGCAGCAGGATTGCCAGAAGTTCGGGGTTGGAAAGGGCCTGTGGCCCCTTCGAGAGCATTTTTTCGCGAGGCCTTTCTACCTCGCACATGTCTTTTATTTTCATATCCACGGTTTATTGTTCCGTGGCTGCAGTTTCCGGTTATAAATATACGTATTTATTTTAAGATTGTCCGTCATTTTTGAAATACTTTGCCTGTCGGCCGGGAAGAGGCCGGGGTGCTGGTATGGGGGGATCGTTCTCAGGAGCGGGAAGAGGGGATTCGCGGTATACACGGAGTGGAAGGTTCTGGAACAGTATAGCGTGATGGGAAAAGGATTCTAATAGAAAAGATTGGCAAAGTATTTGATAAGAATCGGGCCGTATGAAACGGATATTTATTTTATTTCTTCTCCTTTTGCCTGCGGCCCTGCAGGCGCAGTCCCTCGGGCAGGTTAAGTATGGCGACCGCATTTTCAGCACCGGGTTGCCGGAGGATGTCGATTCTTACTACGATCCCGAAACGGGCGAGTACATCAAGATGAGCAAGGAGCGGCGAGAAGCCGCCCTCGAGTGTATCGAAAGGACCTTTGGTAAAGTCGCTTCCTATGAAGAGGGCTTCAACGAATGTGCAGGGGCGCATTTTTTCGATGTCACACTGACCAGCGGGGATGAAATCGGCTTTGATAACGGGCATCTACATGATTATACCATCGTTACTCCCCAATTTCTGATCGCTGCCGATATGTTTGTTGACGGACTGAGGGTTGGTCAGAAGCCTAACATGAAATGCAAAGAGGGCGTCGTTCTCGAAAAGAGGGAAGATAATCCAGTCCGGTTTTCCTATTATTTTAGTGAGAGTGATTGCGAGGTCGGTTACTTTACCCTGGACGAAGATGGTAAGATCAAGGAGATAGGACTGTGGATCAATGACTGTTAATTGAAACTCGAGATTGAATGAAATACTAGGAATCCGGCCGCTGAGCCGGATTTTTTGTTATGCATGCAAGACTATGAGGAATCGGGCATTTAATCAGTAGTATTATTCCTAATGATGAAACATGGTATTCCTAGTGTTTTAAAATCCTAGACAAAAACGGTCTGTTTTTGTCTATGTAATAATATAAAGCTTTGTGTATCAATGAATAGTGAAAAATATTGTTTGGTTTAAGAATTTAAAGACCTAAATATGTTTTTGTAAAAATGTGTTAGGAATAGTGCTATATCAGAAAAAAGTTCGTAACTTAGATTATATAAACAGAATAAACAGAGATTTCGATCACAATATGAAACATCCTGCGTTATTAATTGGTTTGGCCGCCGTATTTGTGGCTTCTTGTTCCAAGACTCCGATTGAGGAGCCGATTCCTAGCAACAGCATCGTTTATACGAGTTCGGATAATAATATTGTCACCCCTTATCTGGCCTCCGCCCTTGACGCAAAAATATTATCCATCTCTTATAAAGATGGAAAAGGGACGATTGCTTTTGATAAAGAAATATCAACCATCGGCCAAAATGCATTCTCAAATCGTATGAATCTTGTCAGTATTACGATTCCAGATAGTGTGACAGGCATCGGGGCTGCGGCGTTCTTAAAATGCCCGAATCTTACCAGTATCACGATTCCGGAAAGTGTAACAACCATTGGGGAAGATGCTTTTTTCGATTGTTCAAGCCTGGTCAGCGTTACAATTCCTAATAACGTGACAACTATTGGGATTGCGGTTTTCGCTTATTGTTCAAGTCTTCCCGGTATCATAATTCCCGAAGGTGCTACAATTATTGATTATAGAGCATTTTATAATTGTTCTAGTCTGACCAGCATCACGATTCCTGCCAGCGTTACGTCAATCGGGGGAAAGGCATTCTTTAAATGCTCTGGTCTCGCCAGTATTACCATACTGTCAAAAACGCCCCCTTCGATCTTCGCTGATGCTTTTACGGATACGAATGACTGTCCCATCTATGTTCCTGCCGGTAGCATTGATGCATATAAGACCGCAGAGGGATGGGGGAACTATTCTGAACGAATTCAGGCCCTCTCGAATTAGTTTTATTGTATTTTACACGATTTAGATATGAAGAACCTTGTTTTATATTTTGGTTTAGCCGCTGTGCTGGTGGCATCCTGCTCCAAGAATCCGGTCGAGGAGCCGGGAAATTACATCATCTTTACGAGTTCGGATGAGAGCGTTGTAATCCCTAACACCGGCGCGTTTGACGCGAACATAGTGTCTATTACCTATGTCGATGGTAAAGGGACGATCACTTTCGATAAAAAGATAACAGCCATTGGGAAACAAGCGTTCCGTCAATGTCTCAACTTGACCGGCATCACGATTCCTGCCGGTGTGACATCAATTGGAGAGGAGGCATTTGTAAATTGCACAAGTCTTACCAGTGTCACGATTCCTGCCGGTATCACGTCAATTGGAGAGGGGGCATTTGGCAATTGTACGAATCTTACCAGGATCGCGATTCCTGACGGAGTGGCAAGCATTGAGGAGAGTACATTCTCTGGTTGTACCAGCTTGACCAACGTCATTATTCCTGACAGTGTGACTAGCATGGGGCGAAATGCATTCTCTTTTTGTTACGCCTTGACGGAGATCTCCATTCCAAACAGCGTGACAAGCATTGGAAAGTGGGCCTTCGAAAAATGTAATTTGTCCAGCATCACGATTCCTGCCGGTATGACGTCCATCGAAGATTACGCATTTTACGATTGCCGCAACTTGACGACTGTCGAATTGCCCAATAGCTTGACAAGCATCGGGTATGGGGCTTTTGAAGGATGTCGCACCCTTGCCAGTATCACGATCCCGTACAGTGTGACCAAGATTGACGTGGCGGCCTTTGCTGGTTGTTCAAGCCTTACCAACATCACCATGCGGCCAATCACTCCTCCTTCAATCAATGATTTTACTTTTGATAACACGAATAACTGCCCCATCTATGTTCCCGCTGCCAGCGTTGAGAACTATAAACATGCCGTGTTCTGGAGTAAATTTGCTAAAAGAATCCAGTCTCTTCCGGAATAGAGAATAGGGGGAAAAGAGAAAAAAGAATCCGGCTCAGCGGCCGGATTCTTTTGTTTTATTTCTGAACCTTGACGAACTGGACGGAGGCGTCGTACTGCTTGTCCACTCGGATAATCAGGCAGGGCGATGAGGTGTAGGACACCTTTTCTCCGATTTGCTCGCTGTAGGTGAAGACGAGTTTGTCGTTTTCCAGGACCAGGGAGACGGAAGTCGTATTTCCTGGCAATGTCAATGGCATCTTCGAACAGGACTGTACAGAATAACACTTTCGTTTTGGCCCGGCATTTCTCAATGTAAATCTGTCCGAACTGGTTTTGTTGGAAATCTTCGGGTACCAATGCCGCCATGTCGCAATAGGAAAGTGCGGTAAAACACTGGAACAAAAACAAGTCCTTGACCTTCTCCAGACGCTCATTGGGCATCCTCTTCTTGCGGATGGTATCGACCTCCTGGGCACTGAGAAAGTCAACCTCTTTCGCCTTTTTTCGGATGTGAATACCTTTGAATGGATCGACAGTAATCCGCTCGATGCTTATGCCAAACAGAACAATGCTACGGAATTTGGAAAGCATATTTGCGGCAGTGGAGTCAGCAAAATGGGTTTTGAGGTGGCGTTCGAATTGAACAATATGAAGATGAATCAAGTCTGAAACCTGAGCATTGGGCGGAAGGATATTGGAGAAGAATACCTCCATGACTAGTTCGTATTTCCGTTCGTTGCGAGGTGTGGTCCCTTTTTTACGGAATGAAGTGAAAAAGTCATCCCAAAGTTCCTGCATCGTATAGTTGGCATTGAATCCGCCCTTTACATACTCCCGGATTGTGTCGATAGTATAATCTAATCCCTCAGAAGCACGCTGTATCTGGTATGCTTTGATTTTGGATTCAACCTCCGCTATATACTTTTTCGTTCCGTTTTCTGTCTTGGCGTAGATTTGTTTCTCAAATAGCTTTGGGTTCATCGTCAAGGGGAGACTGATGAATTTCCTTTCCCCGTTCATACTGATTGCGAGTTCGATGGGAGCCAGGCCTTTTTTGTTCATTCGGCTCTTTCGACAGTAGAAGGTGATGTCAAACGTGTTACGCATACCTAATTGTTTGTTAATTAATTTATTAGCGTAACTTTGTGACGGAATGGCTACCAAAGAGATGTCAGTCACATATAACGTCACAAACACCCTCAAAAAAGGCCCAAAAACAAAACCGCCCCAAAATCTAACTAATTGATTTTGAGGCGGTTAATGTTTACTCTGGGTGGATGATGGGGCTCGAACCCACGACACTCGGAACCACAATCCGATGCTCTACCAGCTGAACTACATCCACCATGTAAGGGATTGCAAAGGTACGAAATTTTTTTGTCTTTGCAAGTATCCCGGAGGATTTTATTTATGGTGCACGACTTTTACAGTGTAAGTGGTCGTGGCACCGGAGAAGGCTTTGTAGTCAGGCATTGTCGCCGTGATGACTGCTTCTCCTTCGGAAACACCGACAACCATGCCTGTGCGGGCGTCTACGGTAGCTACAGCAGTGTTGTTGATGCTGTAGCTGATGGTAGCGCCGGAGTTGGTCGTGACGGGATTGATGATGCTCTCGCCGACCTCTATTATGAAAGGATTGTTTTCAAAGATGATCCGGCCGGGAGTTCTTTCATTGACGAAACTGTCGGATACGGCCGATTCAAAATAGTTGGTGGTGGAGGGGTCCGCCATCACCCATATTCTGGTGGAGCTTCCGGGAACCAGTGATTTGAAGTAGCTGCGGAATGTCTTGTAGCCCATGATGTCTTCTTCGGCTTTGTCATATTCCGCTTCGGTGATGGTGCGAACGAAGTAGTAGGTGCGGATGGCTTCGCTGCCGGGAATTATCGAGTATGACGATACGACGGGGAGCATCGGATAGGAGGCTGCGGTCGCGTCAGGATAGAGGGTCTTTTCTTCGGGCTCAATGAAGAATTTCAGGGGGAAGCGGTGGACGGTGAAGCCTGACGGGATGGCGATGTCGACTGCGCAGGGAGCGCCTTCTGTGGCTTCGACGTAGTCCTGTGCGTCTACGGAGAAGGTGAAAGGCCGCCTGATGGAGATGTTGACGGTGCGGGTGAGGCCGTTTTCGTCGGCATTGGCAAAGACTATGCTTTGTTTCCATGTGACACCCTGCTCAAGGGAGGCCGGCGAGGTGGAGAAGCGGATGGTGACTTTGCGCCAGCCTTCGGAACCGTTGTAGGTGACGTTGGTGGGGCTGATTGTGATGTCGTATGATTTGCCGTCGAACCGGATGAGTGATTCTCCGTTGGAACCGGTGGTGGCGCTGACGGATTTGACGTAGATGTCTTTGTTGCTGTCGACGGTGTAATTTTCTCCTGTGAGATTTTTGATGTAGAGGGTGACCTCGCTTTCGTTGGTCTCAAGGATATTGGTGGTGCTGATGTGCATGCGTGCGCCGGCGACGGAGATGTTGGTCAGGTCCTGCGAGGAGGTGGAACCGTCGAAGTTGTTCATTGAAGCACCGTTGGCGGCTTCGAGAACCGTGGCGGCTCCGTCGTTGAGAATCGCATTGATGATCAGTTCGAAGTGGAAGTTGCGGAGGAGGTTGAAGTATTTCTTCTCGGTGTCGCCTTCTTTCTGATAGACGAAGTCTGCTTTGTAGTAAGTGGATTTGCCGCTGCCACCGTTGCCTGTGTAGCGCCCTTTGAAGATGATGAATGGGTTGTCTACGGAGGTGAAAGAGCATTCGTAGAGGTAGTCGGCATCGTCGAGGCTGAGCATATTCCGGGAGAACCAGTCTTCCGTGTCGGCGCCCGCGGCTTCGTCGAGGAGGGATATATATTCTACGGTCTGGGGCATGTAGCCGGTGTAGCCCTGATTGACGGTGAGGTTGTTGTATGCGGAGTTGTCGCCGGAGGCGAGGTCCTTGTAGTCGGCGAAGCGGTCGAAGTTGACGTAGGGCTCGCCGTTTTTATAGATGTATTCGGGGGAGTTGGGGTTGTAGGGAGCGAGTGTGCCGTAGCGGGGCTTGTTGAATACCCTGAAGCCTTCGAAGACGAATTTGCTGGATACTCCGTCGCTGAGCGATACGGTGACTTTCAGGAAGTTGCGTATCATCTGGAGCTCCTTCATGTCGGAGTGTTCGTTGATGCCGTCGAAGTGTTTGCGGCACCAGTAGGCGTCGACTCCGCCCGTGACGATGAATTTCTTGATGAAGGAGGCTTCGTCAATCATGTCGAAGTCGTTGATGTCAATGAGATCGTCCTGACCGACGGCGATGAACTGGACTTCGCGGGACTCGGAGGTGGCGGTAAGGGTCACGTGGAAGTAGGTGCGGTAGCGGTTGCCTTCGCCGGTGTGTTCGAATTGGTTGCGTGGGTCGGCGGAGGTGCCGGGAATGGCTTCGACAATCTGGGTGAGGATGTCGCCCTGGTCGAAGACGGCGACGTAGAGTTTCTTGATGGTCGGGGCTTCGCCCAGGCTTTTTGTGATTGTCCCGTTTTCGAGATTACCGTCCTTGTCGGAAAAGACGGGTGATATGTCGAGGGTGACAGTCCCCGGTTCAGCGGATGGACTGGGGGATATGTTCTCTTTGGCGCATGATGCCAGAAAGATCAGCGCTGCCGTGATATATATTATATAATGGTATAGCCTCATAATGTGTGTCCGTTTGGATGGTAGGAGTTGGTGGCGGAGGGAGTGTCGCCCCAGTACCAGAGGTCGTAGATGAAACGGCATGAGTGTGTCTCGCCGTCATCGGGAGATGTGGAGTTGTCACCGTTGGCGTTGGTGGTGAAGAGGTTGCCGCTGCCGGCCCAGTAGACGGTGCCGGTGGCGAAGAGGTTGGGAATGGTGCCGCCGTCGCCCTGTCGGGATACGATGTAGGCAATTTCAGCCTCGGTGGGGAGACGCCAGCGTCCGGCGGGATAACCGGCTTCCTGATAGGTGGCGCCACGCTTGACAGCCTGTTCGAAGGTGAGACCGGTGTTGGCGTTGAGGGCTGAGGATACAAGGAACCGCGGGGATACCATGGTCTGGTCGGAGGGGGACTGGGAGCAGATCATGATGTCGCCGGGAGAAGTCCAGTCTCTTGTGGCATTGGCACCGTAGAGGTATTTGTTGATGCTCCAGTCGGGGTAAACCGTGGAGGCTCTGACTCTCGGGTCGCCGATTTTGTAGTCATATTCCTCACCGCCCATGACGAAGGAGTGGTCGGCATAGCTGAATGCTGAGATGCTTACTTCGACGGTGAAGAAGTCTTCGGAGATGGTGGAGTTGATGTTATTGGTGGTGGAAATGATACTGCCGTAGCCGCCGGAGTCGACAGAGAGTGTGAATCCGTATCTGTCGGTGGGGTAGTCGTGTGACTGGTTCATGTAGTATCCGCTGCCGGGGGAGTAGGTGGTGTCGTCGGTGAAGCCGACGTTGAGATTGGTGTTGCAATGGTAGTATGGTGCGATGCTGCCGGTGTAGGTCTGCTCAAAATAGAACAGTACCTGACGGTAGTAGGTGCCGGTGAAGGACTTAGAACCGAAGGTGGCGTCGCTTACCCTTCCGAAGTATCCGTTGACAAATACGTCGCCGGCTTCGCGCAGTTTGAGGTAGATCGGAGGGGTCTGGGTGATCTGTATGACCTGGCTGACGCCGTCGTTGTTGGTTACGGTTATTTCGATGTTGCGTTCCTCATAGACGCCTTCAAGGTCATGTCTGAAGGTGATTGTATTCTGGGAGTAGTCGTATGTGACCGAGTATTCATTGGGGTCCAGGTCTCCAATGGTGTAGCTGGAGGTGCCGGGAGTGTAGACTACAGGTACTGCGGCGCCGGAGGTATAGCGGTTGAACCATATCTTTGAGATGGAGAGCTTGATGTCCGCGCTGCTGACGAACTTGAAGTTGTAGCTCGACTCGTTGTTGAGCGATATTTTCTGGGGGTCTACCACGAGGTAGGTGTATCGGATGAAGTCACCGTGGATACTTTCGGAGCCCATGCCCATGGTACTGCTCTCGCGAAGCCAGTCGGATATGATGTAGGAGCATTCTCCGATGGTCTCTACTTTGTCGAGATCTTCGGAACCGCGGCTGTTGATCTTGACGAAGGTGCGGTAGTAGTGGTTGGCCGCGAATTTCTTCTCGATAACGTTGGCGCTGATCTTATAGTATCTTTTCTGTGTGGCGGCGTTGTCTGCCGGATTGCCGGAAGCATCGACAGTCATCTTCCAGGGGATGCAGAAGACGTAGTCGGATGCGAAGGAGTCAAGGTCGGACCATCCCATGGGGTAAGAGTAGAACGGGATGTGCGTATATGTATAATTTTCTTTACCTTCCACCGTCTGCGATGTCGCCCGGACCGGCCGGGAGGAATAGCTGATATAGTCGGAGGGCTGCACGTCGTAGCCGGATGAGACGTCGGTCTTTTTGCAACCCGATTTAAGACGGATGCTCATGTCGCCGGTATCCGGAATCCAGACGCTTCCGTCCGTCTCGGTGAGGGATGACGGGATGTCAAGGTATAACTGCATCTTGGCGGCGTTGCGGTAGAGCTGCACGCGGCTGGCCGCAGTGGAGACTTCCACCTGCTGGCCGTCGACGACGGTCGTGGTGGTGTGCAATGTGACCTGCGCCGTGTAGACCGAACTCATGGCGAATGAAGGCTGGACATCCTGCTGGGAGAAGTCGTATTCCAGAAGCAGTTCGCGGATGGCGTCAAGGCTGGTATCGGAGCCGTAGGTCAGTGAGGTGTTGGCAATGACGAATACGTCGCAGGTACCGCCGCTGGTGCTGCCGAAGAGTTTGTCGGCGACATCGTCGTTGTAATACACTTTGACGTAGCATTCGGTACTGTCCTTGGAGGCATCGGTCTCTACGGTACGTCCGATGGCCCGGAATATGGCGTTGCTGCCTGTCTCTCCGGTCTTGTAGAAGAAACAGTCTATGGTGTTGAGCTTGTTTTCGTTGTAGTTTTCGTCTCCCGAGGAGGTGGCTTTGGTCTGCAGCTCGGCGGTGCCGAATTTCAGTATGATGCAGTTGTCTTCCAGTTCGATACCTTCAAAGCCCTCTATATACGGCTTATCCGGCAACGCCTCCTTGGCGCAGGATACCGCTCCGAGGAGAATTATGGATAATATATAGTATATAAGTCTTTTCATGTAACCGGTTAATTGGCGTTCTGTACTATCTGCCACTCGAGGACATCGTCGTTGTCAATGAATTTCCAACCGCTTCTCGGGAGGGCGACTGTAGCGTGATTGTTGGAGTCAAACAGATATATTCGCAGCTTGGCGCGGCTGGTGACTCCTGAAGAGGTGTTGACCGCCTTGATGTAGAGAGAGCTCTCCCCGCTGCCTGTGGCTCCACGGATGGAGGTGGCGGGGACTGAGCCGGCACCGAGGATGTACTTGCCGTCCGCATCGGTGAAAGCGAAGGCGTCATCGCCGATAAGGCTGGCCTGCCAGTAGACGTATTTGCCGGCTCCGAGGTTGAAGGTGAACCGGCCGGTCCTGTTGTTGATGTAGACGCTGCCGCCTTCGACTTTGTCAACGTAGGCGGGGTCGTAGGTGAGGGGGGCGATGATGGGGTTGAGGCTCTCGTTGTAGTCGTAGGTGGTCTCTTCGAGGTCCCATGGCTGTGGAACGGCTGTGAGAGTGAGGTCGCGGCCGTTGAGGAAGAGGTTGATGGTGTAGTCCCTGCCGCCTATGATGTCGGTGGAGATGGAGCCTTTGGCATGCCAGCCTTGCCCGATACCGTCAGCGCCGGCGTTGTCATTGGAATAGTCTATTTCCGTGACGTAGGAGGTGGAGGATGATGTCGTAGTGGCGGGTTGGTGGCTGGAGTCGGTGAATTCTCCTGAGTATGAGGAGATAAGCTCCCAGCGGCGTTGCCAGTATGTGCGGACCGTGGTGGTGGTGACGATTTCGGTGGTGACAATGGCGACGACGTGGTATTTGACCGTGATGACTATGTTTTTGGAGTCTGTCTGGAGGCGGTCGGCGGCCTTTGGAATGATGTAGAGGTATTTGTGGCCGGGGGAGAAGAGCTCCTGGGTGTCGGAGTTGACTCCTGTGTAGACGGTGCCCCAGCCGCTGCCGAAGTTTTCCTTGTTGTAGGATATGGCTTCGTTGACGGGGTTGGAGGTGAGGGCGGTGGAGATGTTGTAGGAGAGCATGTTGGATTCATCGTCGGACGCCGTCCAGGATGGTGTGAAGGGATCGGCGTTGTTGAGGTGGAGCGTGCCTTGTCTGAGGAAGTTCTTGAAGGATACTTCTTCGACGAAGATGCGTGTGCCGGTCTCAGTGATTTTCCTGGATTCCGTGATGGTGGTCTGGGTGGCCTGACGGTAGTAATAGATGCTGCTCTTTGTCTCGGCTCCGTATTCGGTGGTGCTTGAGACGGGAGAGGTGCCGAGGTCTATGGTGACGTCGTTTTCAAGGACGGTGGAGCCGTTGATGGTGAATTTGAGTTTGGCCGGCGCGTGACGGAAGTGCATGTCGACGACGTCTTCCGTGGCGAGGGATGTGCGGGAGACGTTGCGATGGGGAAGTCCGGATGTGTTGGTGCCCCAGACAAGGTCTTTTTCTTCCGAGAAGCTGTCGGGAGCGGTGTACTTGATGGTGGGGCCGTAGTTGCTGATGCTCAGGGTCGGTGCTGCTGCGGTACCGTAGGGACCGTATTGGCTATATGGAGCATAGGCGAAGAATGAGATTTTGTCGTCTGCTTTGGTGGGCCAGTATTCGCGGCGCTCGCCGGAGTTGAGGGCATAGTCCCATGAGCCGGAGGCATCGTAGACTTTGCGGTTGTTGAAGATGATTCCTTCGGCTGCCGCAGGGGAGGAGAATATGGCGGGACCGGTGTAGTAGGCGAAGACGCCCCAGCCGGTGGCGTGGAGGGAGGTGTTGTCTATAGTGCTTCTGGTCCCGACTTTCTCGGGAGCGACGGCCTCGGAGGTGAAGGCTATTTCGTGGCTGGAGGGAATGTCGATATTGTCCTTGATACAGCTTTGGAGGAGCATCAAGGGAATGATAACCATTATATTATATATTCTCTTCATCTTCATGGGCGCAGGTTCAGGTGTTTACCAGGTCAACCCTGATGGTGTTGACGTCAGTGCTGGCTTCGGGCCAGTCTTCTACTTCCGCGCTGAGGCGGATATCCTTGAGGCTGAATGAGATGTTGTAATTGTATATTTTGTTGCGCTCCCACCCGGTGGTGCCGGAAGCGTCAAGACGGGCGGAGAGGATGTTGTCGCGGTAGGTATAGTGTTCACCGAGCTCGCTGTCTTCGCGGGTAATGCTGTAGTAGACTTCGATTTTGTCTTTTTCGGTGAACGTGTGGGGGATCATGAGCATTATGTCGGAGTCGCCGGTATGGTGGAGGGGAACGCGAAAACCGCTGGCGTCCGTGTAGAGACCGCTCCAGGTGAAGTCCATGCGGGCATAGCCGTTGTCTCCGATTGATGAGATGTCGTGGATGGAGGGGGTGACGATGCCGCGCACAGGGACTCCGGTGAATTTGACGGAATCGATAGTGACGGTGACTTTGTCGTTGTCGGAGAGTATTCTGACTTCCTTGATGCGGATCTGGCTGAGCATGTGGTGGAAGGTGAACATGACAGTGCCGTCCGCACCTGTGAGAACTTTTTTGTCAGTGGTCTTGCACTGGTCAAGGCACATGTCGGAGATCATGAAGTCCACCTGCTCTGACGGGTCTTTATGGACGGAGAAGCGGAATTTGGGAAAGCCGACGGGGTTGTGGGAGTAGCCGTAGGTGTCGTCATCGGGGTCCTGGAGGGTGATGCCGGTGGCGTCTTCGGCGTTGCTGTTGAAACCGCCTGCCGCATAGGGGTAATATGCGAAGAAGGAGATGCGGTCGTTGGGGTTGCGGGGCCAGTAACGGGACTGGTTGTCAGGGTAGTAGTAACTGTAGGTATTGGCGGAGGGGCAGACTTTTTCGACGGGCTGGTTGAGCATCAGATTGGCCCGGTTGGCGTTGGCGCTGCCCTGGATTTTGTCGGTCCAGGAACCGGCCTGATTGTCACTGACTGCCGGATGGAAATAGGCGAAAACGCCGAATGTACCGCCCTCAGGGATGTTTTTGGAGATATAACTGTCTCCTGCTTTGGTGCGGACGGCATAGGTGTCGAAGCTGATTGCATGGTCTGTCTCCGCGAGGTGTTCCCTCGTGCAGGAAAGTGCCATGGTGAGCACGCATGATATGAGAATCAGCTTTTTCATTCTGTCCAGGAGTCTTCTACGATTTCTCCGAATTCGATCCTTTCGAGTCCGGGATTTATGCGATAGACATATTTACGGCCGGCATGCCAGCTTGTAATGCTGCTGGGAACGGTGTTGCCGTCTTTGTCAACCATCTTGGTGAGTGAGACTTCGCAGCGGTTGTCGGCGTAGGTGATCATGGTGCCGGTGCCGGTACCGTCTTCGCCTTTGTCCGCTCCCTCGAATGTGAGGTCGTATTCGACACGGAGGATAATGTCGTCGGTGATTGACTGCGGAATCATAAGGAGCCTGGCGTCTTCGAGGCTGGGAATGGTGTATGTCCTCGAATTGCCCGTGGCCGTCCAGTTGATGGTTATGGTCTCTGATGACGCGTCAAGGTCGCATGTCCCGTTGCCTTTGACTCCGGAAAGAGACATGCTCTTGATGACCATATCCATGCCTTCGACTTCACGCATCTCAAAGCTCACGAGGGCGAGGGCATGGCCGAAGACGAGATTGACAGAACCTCCATAGGTGGCTCCGGTGATGTTGCGCTCCGTGCCGTCACGAAAATCGTTGAACATCAGGTCAATCTGGCTGTTGACTTTGTCTTTCTGCGTGAAAGATATGACGGGAAGGCCCTTGGATGTTTCTTTGTAAGTGCCTCCGTCTTTTGAGAGGAAACGGATGCCTGTAGTGTCTGAACTTGCGAGACTGGCGTAGGGATAGTAGGAAAAAAAGCTCAGGCGGTCAATGTCACCTTCTTCACCGTAGTCTCCCGGCCAGTATTTCAGGGGCGAGTAGCGCCATGAATAGCCGTTGAACGCCAGGGATTGGTTGAACATGAAGTTGGGGACAGAGATGTCGTTGAAAGACGCTTTTTTCTGATAGTAAGAGAACAGGCCTATCTTGTCGCCGGCCCGGAATTCGTCTCCTTGCGCTTTGAAGGTGTCTCCTGCCTTGGATGCTACGCTGTTGGCAACGTAGGTGCTGAAGGCAATGGGAATATTCTCCTGCACTGAGACCTCGGTCCTGGTGCAGGAGAACAATGTTGCTATTGCCGCAAACGCGGGCAGAAGGATGCTTCCCTTCATGAAGGATTATTCGTTGTTTTTAGGAAGGTCAACGGCAATGATGGTGGTCGCGTCATCCCAGCCGACAACAGAAGTTACGTTGACTTTGACTGAGGTGAGGCCGATCTGGAGGTTGAGCACGTAGTGTTTGCCGGCCTCAAGGGGAGCGCTGATTTCTTTGGTGATCTCGTTGGGGACCTTAACTTCACCGGAAGCGTAGTTGGAATCCTTGGTGATGACGTCGTATTTGATGGTCACCTTGAGATCCTGGCTGGCGCTGGGGAATACGAGGCAGGACTTGTTGGCTTTGGAAGAACCGTCACCGAGAAGCCTGAGGAGAGCGGCCTTTTCAGATGTAACCTTGGTGGCTCCGGCGAGGGTAGTGTCAATGAGGGTAGCATCGGTGCTTGCGGTAAGACCGGACCATTCGCCTGTGGCGAAGTTGAAAGTGCCGCTTTCGCTGAGGGCGGAGCCTACTACCTTGACAGCCGTGAGATTGATGGTGGTGTTGGCATCAACATCATTGCTTCCGGGAGTAACGGCATCTACAGAAGCCTGGTAGGTGAAGGAAATTTTGCTGAGCGCATGCTTGAAAGCAAAGTTGGTGGTGCCGGTAACGCTCGGCTTTGTGCAGTTTGAAAGGCCCTCGGAACCAGCGTAGAGAAGGTCTACGGGGTTGGTGGTGTCAATGGTGTAGGTGAGGGTGGTGCGGGCATCGTCCTCGCCGGGAAGGTTGGAGATGCAGTTGGCGGAGCCGTCGGAGTAGGGGGCATAGGCGCGGAAGGTAAGTTTGTCGCCGTCGTTGTTGGGCCAGTATTTGAGCGGAGAGTAGGTCCAGGCGCCACTGCTGTATGTAACCTTCTGGTTAAGCATGAAGTTGGGCTTGGATTCGCCAGCTTTGTAGTTGTCTTTGGCCGTGTAGTAGCAGTATACGCCGAAGCCGTCCTCGGAAGCCTGGAGCTTGGCGAGGTCAATGTCGCCGACGGTGGCTTTGGATACGGGAGTAGAGCCTACATAGCTGCCGAATGAGACTGCATTCTGCTCAGTCTTACCGGTGATTTCTGTCTTGGCGCAGGAGCCAAGTGCGAGCGCTGCGATAGCAGCGAAAAAGATCATCTTTTTCATAGCAAGTGGTTTAAAATTATATTGTTTACATATTAATATCAATTGTACCGCCCTCTTCCCAGTCATCAACGGTGGCGTCGAAACCGGAAGTCTGGTTGGTTTTTATATTATCAGGAACCCACGGAAGTTCAATAGGGGCCTCATATCCTATTACGAGACCAAGGACAATCTTGCCTCCGTCCATACTCAGGTCGAACTGGTCACCGATTTCGAAAGAATGACGTTCGGTGGTCTCGTCGTCGCGGAGATAGAAGTCGATGGTGAACATGTTACTCCTGGGGTCCCTTGATGCAATGTTTTCTCCGGCTTTGCTTACACTCGGAAGACCGAATGTAGTGATGCCGGTAGTGAGACGCGCATATCCTCTGTCAGGATCGGATTCGTCCGTGTAGACTGTCCAGTTTTCGAGAAGCTGGGTCACGCCTTTGGCGCAGGGGCGTCCTTTTGTGAGGTAATATCCTCCGGCAAGACCGGAAATTGCCGCCCGGGTCTGTTTGAGGTACTGGACTCCGCTGATATGTACTGTCACGTCAAGTTGCATGGTGACATCTTCGGCCTTGAGGCCGACCGTCATCTCATCGCCGCTTACGTAGAACTCCCCGGTGGCGACGCCGATGTGCTCGGGTTCTACGACGGTCTTTTCGTCGGATGATTTGGAGGGACTCCATTTTGTCTCATAAATGCGGTCGATGGATACCAGGGGAGTGTCGTATTTGTCGAGTCCCGAGAAGGAAAGGGTGCTGAATTCGGATACGCTCTGGTTGAAAGCGTAGACTCTCCAGTGTCCTTCGCTCAGGGTGACATACATTGCGTCTACGTTGTTGGTGATTATCTGGGTGCGGACGTTGTCCTCATCGAAGAACATCAGCGTTATGCCTGTGGGTTTCTCGGGAAAGTCGCTCCAGTCAACCATGACCTTCACGATGGTGCCCTGCGTCTCGGCGTAAAGAGGGCGGCGCTGGCAAGCCAGGCTCATGATGGCCATGGTGATAGTGAGTGATATGATACCGAGTCTCGTCATCTATCTCCTTTTACAATATATAGTGTATGAAATCGAAGCCCTTATGGTCGTGGGACCGAAGTAAAAGAACCGGCCGTCATTACGGTAGATAAGGTCGTTGCTTTTTCCGTTCACCTCGTAGCGCCTGTATTTTGAAATAACAGGACCAAGGCCAAGTCCGAGGTCTATTGACCATGGACCTTTGAGTTTTCTTGCATATCCGCATCCAAATTGAAGGAGCAGCTCTTCGCCCTGATATCCTTTGCCTTTGGACTCGAGGTCATAGTATCCGGCGCCGGCCGCAACGTTCAGGTAAATACCGGACATCGGCTTTGAGGGAGACAAATAATATCTGCCGCCTAACTCGACATGGAGAAGCTGAAGTGCGTTTTGATTGGAATTCCATACAAACCAGGGAAAGAGACAATCAGCTCTGGCACTGAACTTTTCGGATATGGGATACTCGGCTCCGAGATTGACCCCTCCCACGAGGTCATATGCAAAGTTCGTGGAGACTGTGATTCCAGTCTCCGGAACAGCGGCCTCGATGGGTCCTGAAATGATGCAGCCCAGAATTATGGCTGCCAGCATAGGTCTTATACTCATAAAGTCAAATAAAATTCGACTGCAAATCCCTGAAAGAATTCACTGCCGAATGCATTTCCCTTGATACATCACGTATCGGGGGAGTCGAAGTTTTCCCAAATCAGGTTGTGTATGCGTAAAAAGCGGATGCAAATTTACGCAATAAATTTTTAAAAATGAAATGATTAGGATATTTTCTGACAGACTATTTTGAAATTGTAAATGTCTGCTTCCCATTTTCCCAATTACAGGCTATGCAGATGGGATATTTGTCCGTCGGAAAATTTTTGATATCGAATGATGCCCATGCCGATGCGACGGCTGAAAGGTCGGTGTCCGGGGTGTTGTTGGCGTTGTGGCGGAGCGTCATCCTGAGCGTGTCGGATTGGACGCCTTCGCATATCAGATTGATAACGTGAGTGGTGGGGGTGGCTGGATCAATGAAGAAACTGACCTGGGCGTTGATGTAGCCGTTTGAGAGCCAGCATCTGATGGGGATGGCTGGATCGTCGCCGAATAATGCGTCGTCAGCAGGAGTGACGGTGGATGCGTCGACGGCGGGCTTGACGAGAACGTCTGTGAATGAGGTTAGGCTTATGTCGAAGGTCCCGTCAGGGAGTTTCCGCAGTACGTCGGCCGTGATGAGAGAGCGGGTCAGCCTGTCTATCCCGCCGGAAGTGAAGTCATTGACTATGTTGAGCCTGAGGCCTTCGTCAGTGGTGAGGCTGGTGGAAGAATGGACATCGGCCATGGCCATGATACCGCTGATGACGGTGTTGTCACGCGTGCATGAGGAGATGATGGCGAGACTGGCTGCAATGGCGATGATGCTTCTCATTCTGTTATCGCTTTGGCTTTGTGTGCCGTGGGGCGGCAGATAAACTGGATGTCAATATCTTCAATAGTATAGCCCTTGAACTTGCGGCGCTTGAGACGGGCGTAGAGGGCATCCATGAATTCTTCGTCGAGGACATCGCGATAGGAATTGTTTTCGCGGTCGTACAGGTGCATGTGCTTGAAGGTGTTGACGTCGAAGTACATTTTGCTGTTGGAGCTGTAGCGTCTGTGGTATATACGGATGTCGGCGAGCTGGGATAGAATATTGTAGACTGAGGCTACGGTGACTTTGGCGTCGCCGCGCTTCCGGATCTCTTCTGTGACCATGTCTGCGGAGGCGTGGCCAATGGTGAGCATGGCTTCATGTACAGCGATGCGCTGCCTGGTGGCCTTGAGATCATGTTTTTTAAGAAGGACCTTGAATTCTTCCGTATTTGGAGCCTTATGTGTATTCATTGCCGGTGTTCTTCTAAAGGACTGCAAAGGTATGTAATTTTTTGAATAATTCCAAATAGTGCATTTCCGGAAATATTGTGTATCTTTGTCATCCTGTAGAAAAGAACACATATATGGAAACAGTTAAATGTTTGATCCTTGGTGCCGGCCCTGCCGGTTATACTGCGGCAATATACGCGGCCCGCGCGGCCATGCAGCCCGTACTGTATGAGGGCAACGAGCCCGGCGGCCAGCTGACCACCACTACGATGGTGGAGAATTTCCCCGGATTTGAAGATGGCGTTGATGCCAACCAGTTGATGTCCAAGATGAAGAAGCAGGCCGGTAACGTCGGCGCTGATATCCGTCGCGGCACGGCTGTCGCAGCCGACCTGTCGTCTCGTCCTTTCAAAGTTACAATCGATGACGGGACGGAAATATCAGCCGAGACCCTGATCATCGCCACCGGTGCCACCGCCCGTTATCTCGGACTGCCGTCGGAAGAAAAATTCAGGGGATTCGGAGTGTCTGCCTGCGCTACTTGTGACGGCTTCTTCTATCGCAAGAAAGATGTCGCAGTGGTCGGAGGCGGTGATACAGCCTGCGAAGAGGCCCTTTATCTCGCCCAGCTTTGCAACAAGGTCTACATGATCGTCCGCCGTGACGTTTTCCGAGCCTCCAAGGCCATGCAGGACAAGGTATTTAACACTTCCAACATCGAAATCCTCTGGAACTGCAACACCCAGGAAGTTCTCGGCGATGCGTCCGGAGTCACAGGCGCACGCCTCATCCGCAAAGATGGTAAGGTTTTTGATATCAAGATCGACGGCTTCTTCCTCGCCATAGGCCATCATCCCAATTCGGAGCTTTTCTCCAAGTGGGTTGAGACCGATGACAACGGCTACATAATCACCCAAGGCAAGACCGCTTCGACCAATGTGGAAGGCGTCTTCGCCGCAGGCGATGTGCAGGACCCCACATACCGGCAGGCAATCACTGCCGCAGGCTCCGGTTGCCGTGCCGCCAGGGATGCGGAGAAGTTCCTGATAGAACATAAAAACTAAAACAATGAACAAACGCACACAAGTCATCCTCCTCCTGGTTGCCGGCGCGCTCTCGGCGATGTCATGCAAATCCCAGTACGAAGCGCTTCTCGCCGGAAATGATGCAGACGCCAAATACAAAGCCGCCTTCGATTATTTCAACAAAGGCAAATACACCAGGTCTGCGCAGCTCTTTGAGTCAATGGCGCAGCTCTCCAGCGGCACCACCCGCGACGACACGGTGCATTACTACTGGGGTCTGAGCAATTACCGTCTCAAGGACTACTACACCGCGGAGGCCAATTTCTCACGCTTCCTCGAAAGTTTCCCGCGCAGCCCGTTTGCCGATGACGCCAGGTTCATGCGCATAGACTGTCTCTACAGGGCTACCCATCGCTACGAACTGGACCAGATTCCCACCCAGAACGCCATTGCCGCCATTGGCGAATACATGGCGGAATTTCCCGACGGTATCCATCGCGAAGCCTGTGAGCATATGCTTAAAGTCCTCGGCGACCGTCTGGACCTCAAGGCCTATGAGAGTGCGAAGCTATATTACAAGATGGAGGACTACAAGGCTTCACGTATAGCTTTCCGCAACATCCTCAAGGACGACGCCGAAAACATTTACCGCGAAGACATTATATATTATATAGCAATGTCTTCCTACAAATACGCCCTCAACAGCGTACAGAACAAGCAGAAAGACCGCTATCTTACTTTCGTGGATGACTACCTCAACTTCATCGGCGAGTATCCCGAATCTCCCTACCGCAAGGAACTTGACCTGATGTACCGCCGTTCCCAGAAGGCTCTCGGCCGCTTCACCGGCTCCGACGAGGAACTTGAGGGCAAGGAGAAGGAGTTCGAAAAGGAACGTAACATGCTCCTCCGCCAGCAAAATAAAAAAAATGAAACCTCCGACGGGAAACGCAAGTAAGATATATAGAAGATAAATTTTTTAATAAATGGATAATAAAAAGAAAATCCCTACGAACACCATTACAAGGGACATCAAGACACTCGCAGCCCCGACAGGCAACATCTATGAATCAGTAGTAGTGCTATATAAGAGGGCAAACCAAATCGCGGCAGCAGAAAAGAAAGAACTCAACAAGAAGCTCGAGGAGTTCCGCAACGAGCGCGATACAATGGAAGAAACATTTGAAAACAAGGAGCAGATCGAAATCTCCAAATACTATGAGCGCCAGCCTAAACCCGACCTCGTAGCTATCTCCGAGTTCGAGAACGGCGAGATTGAATTCCGTATCGCAAAGAAGGAGGAATAATCGTATGCTCGCCTCCCTTCATGTAGGCAACTATGTTTTAATAGACTCCCTGGATATTGAGTTTCCAGGGGGTCTAGTCATTATCAGCGGTGAGACCGGTGCCGGAAAGTCAATCATCCTCGGTGCCTTGTCACTCGTCCTTGGCTCCAAAGCCGATGCCTCCATGGTGGGGGACCACGGTGAGACTTGTGTCGTCGAGGCTGTATTCAACATCGCTGACGATGATGATGTAGATGCTCTTCTGGAGGAAAATGATATCGAAAAGGATGGCTCCACCCTTACCATAAGACGTGTGGTAAACCGTTCCGGAAGATCAAGGTCTTTTATCAATGACTGCCCCGTGCAGCAAGGGGTTCTTGCCACGCTTTCGTCGCGGCTTGTGGACATCCATTCACAGCATCAGACAATGATGCTTTCGGATGGAGCGTTCCAGCTGGGAATATTGGACCATTATGCGGGCAATGCCGGTTTACTTGGCGAATGCCGCGAGTGCTGGTCCCGTCTTACTTCTCTCCGCAAGGAGCTCTCAGATACGGAAGAGAGGCTGCGCCGACTCGCCGACGAACGTGACTACAACGAGGCCCGGTTTCGCCAGTTGGATGAGGCGCATCTTCAGGATGGGGAAGTAGAGGAGCTTGAGATTGAGCAGAAGCAGCTCGCCAATGCCGAGGAGATAAAAGAGAGTCTCTATGCCGTTCAGGAAATGTTTTCCCCGTCCGGAGACGGAAGGCATTCCGTCGACTCTGTCCTTAAAGAGTCCGAGAGGCTTCTTGGCAAAGTTGCCAGGTTCATTCCTGCATCATCGGAACTGGCCGGGCGCATAGAGTCTGCCCGTCTGGAACTTGATGATATTCTGGATGAAGTGGCTTCTGTCAACAATAATACGGAAATGTCGGCGGAGCGTCTTCAGGTGGTAGATGAGCGCCTTTCACTGCTATATGAGCTGATGAAACGTCACGGGGTGAGCGACATTGCATCGCTGATTGCCCGTAGGGACGAACTATCCGCAGCATTATATGATTCGGAGGCTCTTGAGGGACGTAAAGATGAGTTGAAGCGGGATATTGACGCAGAGGAGAATCGTTACGAAGATTTGTCGGTACGGCTTCATGATGCACGCGCCACAAAGGCTCCGGAATTTGCTTCAGCTATCTGCGATTCGCTTCATTTCCTTGAATTGGAGAAAGCTGTGTTTGATGTCGAGGTGGTCGGAGCCGCTCCCGGCCCTTCCGGCGCTGATGCAGTACGTTTCCTGTTCTCTTCGGTGGGTAAGACTCCTGTCGATGTCGCCAAGTGCGCTTCAGGCGGTGAACTTTCCCGCATCATGCTATCGCTCAAAGCGATGATGGCCAGGTTTACCGATATGCCGACCATGATGTTCGACGAGATTGATACGGGAGTGTCCGGCAGTGCGGCAGACCGTATGGGGTCAATGATATGCCGTATGGGAGAAGACATGCAGGTGTTCGCAATCACCCATCTTCCCCAGGTCGCCGCAAAGGGAGGCGCCCATTATCTTGTTAAAAAGGAGAACGCGGTCACTTCCATAAGTCGTCTTTCTGACGAGGACCGTGTGCGTGAAATAGCGCGAATGCTATCCGGCTCGGTGATTACCGAGGCCGCCATGGCAAACGCCCGTGAGCTTCTTCAGGGCGAAAAGTAATCGTTTTATTGGACCAGGACTGTGGTGTAGTCGCGTCTGTAGTGGATGCGGCGTACGGCTGTGTTGATAAATGAGCCGCTGTCAAGTTTTTTGAACTGGAAGTCGGTCTGGAGGAGACGTACCTTGTAGTCGTCAAGACGCCTGGCCCAGCGACGGCCATATTTGGAGTTGAAGGAAATGAAATAGTAGGCAGTGTCGTAGCCCTGGAAAGCAAACTGGGTGGGCTCTTTACCGTAGAGGGCGCGGAAGGCAAGGACGAAGTCGCGGACATCGCGGTCGTTGTAGTCGGCAAAGTAGTTGGAGACGATGTGGAGGTCAAGGTCGTGAAGGAGGTTGACATCAGTGGTGTTGAAATTACGCACTTTGGAGGTGGCGTAGGTCGCTATTTCATAGCCTTTGCCTTTGAGGATGGTGAGGTTGCGCATGACGTCCTGGACGAAGGCTTCGTTTTCGGAGGCAATGATGATGCGGCCGGTTGACTTGTCATCGAGGAACCGGGCCATTTGCTGGTTGATGGTTTTGCCCTCTGAAAGGGTGTAGGAGAGGACTTCGTAAGGCAGGCGTTCGGCGTCAAGGGCTTCTTTGATGCCTGAGAAGGTGGCGCTGTCGCTGGCCGCCCTTTGGGAGACAACGAGGATGCGGTCGGTATTCTCAAGGTCTTTGGCAATCCAGGAAGCTATTTCTGTGTATTGGTATTCGCCGGGAGTGGGGGCCTGGATGAAGCTGTGGTTCTGGTAAGCGATGGAGGCGGCACGGGGGTCGAGAGGAGATACTATGGTCGCGTCTCCGGAGGCAATGCCGATGGCGGTGTTGATGTCTGAGACTGAGACAGGACCGAGGATGAAGTCGCTTTCGGTGAAGACATCACGGGAGGGCATGGCACTGCCGGTGATGTCGTAGGTGGAGAGGTTGGTGCTGACTCCCTCGTCTTTGAGGTCGCTGATGGCAAGGAGAACACCGGCATAGAAGTCCATGTCGGTCTCGCTGAGCTTGCCTTTGGTGTTGAACGGGAGGAGAAGCGTCATGTTGACGTAGCCTTTCATGGCGCGGGTGAGGGTGTCGGCGTCATTGACTCCGGTGTCGGCAGGTTCGGGAGTGGGTGCTACGGGTTTGGCGGGGGTGCTGTCAACGGTACGTGGTGAGTTGTTTTTAGGTATGAGGAGTTTCTGGCGTTTGGTGACCTTGGGGGTAGTGAGGTTGTTGGCCTCCATGATGTCGGTGACTGAGACACCGTATTTGGCGGCGATGTCGTTGATATCCTCAAACCATTTGACTTTGTGGGTGATGAAGTCTTTCTTGTCAGTCTTGGCGGGTGATGATGAGGGCTTTACCGACGGGGCGACTGCTGATGTCTCGCTTTTGACGGGGATGTGGATGATGGAACCTTTCTGGAGACCGTTCTCGCGGAGCCCCGGGTTGGCTTCATAGATTTCATCGACTGTGACTTCGTAGGCTTTGCTGATGGAGTAAAGAGTCTGTTTCTCCTTGACTACGTGGTTGTAGTAGAGCTTGCCGCCGAGGCGGACCTTTTCGGTGGAAACGGTGACTTGTGGTGCTACGTAGTCCTGGGCAGTGCTGATTGTGCCGCAGGCGAGTGCTATGCCGGTGAGGGCTGTGAGAAAAGCTATCTTCATTGTCATTCACATTTTAGAGTGAGGCAGTAAAGTCCGTGAGATCGGCGGCGAAGCGTGTCCAGCTTAGTCTGGTTTTTTCGCTGCGGATGTTGTCCACGAGGCGGCTGCGTATGTCCCCGTCGCTGAAATAGCGCAGAATTTCTTCCCTGATGGCTCCGGGGGTCGGGGATGCAGCTGCAATACCTGTGCCTCTGTCGCCGATTGTACTTTTCAGGCCGCCGACGGCGGTGACGATCATCGGCACCTCGAAGTGGTAGGACACAGAGCTGATGCCGCTCTGGGTGGCGCTGCGATAGGGGAGTACTGTGACATCGGAGGCGCTGAAATAGCGGCTGACTTCCGAGTCTTTTATGTATTGGAGGAAGAGATGGATCCGGTCTTTGCCGGGGATGGAGTCGATGATTTTCTGATAGGGCTCGAATGATCCGTATGGTTCGCCGGCGACGATGAGCTGGTAGTCATCAGGAAGATCACGGAAGGCTTCCAAAAGGATGTCGAGACCCTTGTATTCGCGTATCAGACCAAAGAAGAGGATGTTCTTCATGTTGTGCCGAAGGCCCAGGGCATCTTCGGCTTCTTCGCGTGGAATTGCCGCTCCGAAGTGGGAGTAGAGGGGGTGCTGGCGAAGGATGTAGCGGGCGTCAGGCCTGAGGTCCAGAAGGTCTTCTGCGACCGAGTCTGCCATGACGACATATCCGTCGCAGGAGCCGAGGAAGAATTGTGTGAGCGGGCGGTCGAAGAAGTGTGGCTCGTGGGGAATGACGTTGTCAAGTACTGCGACGATCTTGCAGGAGCCTTTGAGCCTGCGTGCTACGTAGCCGAGAGAAGGGGCGAAGTATGGCATCCAGTATCTCATGAGAAGAAGATCAGGCTGCCATGCTTTTATGGCTCTCGCTGTATTCTCCCATGAAAACGGATTAGCCGTATCGAGCAGAGAGTCGCTCTCTACCGGTACGGCTTCATCGTCTGGCGTAACATACTGTGTCTTACCCGGGAAAAGAAAATCCGGATACTGTCTCTTGAAATTGAAGGCCCGGACCGTGTGGTCGCGCCCCAGTTCGCCGAGAAGGCTCGCATTGAACTGGGAGATGCCTCCCCTGTAGGGATAGAAGCAGGACAGTATCGCTATCTTCAAGGTACTTTATTTGGCTGTGCCTTTTTCTTTGTTCTTGATGTATTCTTCGTTGAGACCGAGGATGATGTCTTCGGTGATGTCAAGAGCGGGGTCGCCGGTCACCACGGGTGCGGGGAGAACGTCTCCTGAGGTGGTAAGGATGAGGGCGTAGCCTTTGGTCTCATTGTATTTGACCACGAACTCGTTGATGGCATTCATGATCTGGTTGAGGGTGACCTGCTGCTCTTCGGCCATCTCCTGCTGCTTCTGGAGGGCGTAGTTCTGGTAGGCGTTCTGCTGCTCGGCGATTTTCTGGCTCTGCTGCTCGGCTACTGAACGGGTGAGAAGGCCCTTGTCAAGCTTCTGCTGGAAGGCGTTGTAGTCGCTCTGGAGCTTGTTGCCGCGGCGGTCGATTTCTGCCTGGATGCCTTTGGCCTTGGTCTCTACTACGGAACGGAGGTCGTTGGCCATGTCATAGCCGGCTACCACCTGGTCTACGTTGAAATAAACGATGCTTCCTGAGACTGCGAGAGAGTCGGTGCCTGAAACGGCGGCGGTGCTTTTTGCGCCTTTGCCGGTGAGGGAGAGGATGCCGAGTACAGCCACAGCCACAAGGGCTATGATGCTGAGGATAAGAGGTGTGTTTTTCATTGTTGTATTTGTGTGTTTTTTATTTATGTGCTATATGACTCGCAAAAGTACTCATTTTTTCTTTATTTGCGAAAGGTATGCCTGAATTGTTTTGTCCAGTCCCATGTAAAGTGCGTCGCAAATCAAGGCATGCCCGATGGAAACTTCGTCTGTCCATGGGATGGTCTGGATGAAATATGACAGGTTCTCGAGGGAGAGGTCATGCCCTGCGTTGAGTCCGAGCCCGGCAGCGCGTGCGGCTTTTGCCGTTTCAAGGTAGCGTGCGATGGCTATTTCCGGGTCAAGTTTGTATTCGGAGGCATAGTCAGCTGTGTAGAGTTCTACCCTGTCGGCTCCGCATACTGCTGCTGCTTCGGCCATATCGGGGTCCGGGTCTATGAATATTGAAGTCCGTATGCCGTGAGATTTGAATTCGCGGCACATTTCAGTGAGGAAGTCCTTGTTTTTGATCGTGTCCCATCCGGCATTGGAGGTGATTGCGTCCGGGGCGTCCGGAACAAGGGTGACCTGATCAGGACGGACTTCACAGACAAGGTCAACGAAGGAGGGGATTGGATTGCCCTCTATATTGAACTCCGTGGTCAGGAGCGGCCTGATAGCGCGAACATCGGAGTAGCGTATGTGTCTTTCATCGGGACGGGGGTGGACAGTGATGCCTTCTGCACCGAAGCGCTCGCAGTCAAGGGCGGCCCTGGTGACGTCTGGCATGTCGCCTCCGCGGGCGTTGCGGATGGTGGCGATCTTGTTGATATTAACGCTTAGTCTTGTCATCTCGTGTTTTTTTTAGAAGAAACAAAAATATATAATTAGTTTCAAACTTGATAAAATAATTGCTATTTTTACGACCGCATTACAAATGCCATGAAGAAAATAGCTGTATACATAAAAGAACGTTCCTTGTCTTCGGACAAAAGATATGTTGCATTGCACGACTCACTCGTGTCTGCCGGATGTGAATTGTACGAAGTGATTTCAAGGGGAGACCTGCGCCCGGGGACGGATTGCCTTCTGAGCGTCGGGGGAGACGGTACTTTTCTCTCAGCGTCCAAAAGGGTGGGTGACAGCGGCGTCCCAGTATTGGGCGTAAATCTCGGCCGCCTGGGTTTCTTGTCTGAAAACAGTCCGGAAGATGTCATGGAGCCGCTTCTCAGCGGAGATTATACTGTTGAGGACCGGGCTCTCCTTCATGTCGCCGGAGACTCCGTGCCGGAAGATTTCTATCCTTATGCGCTGAATGAAGTGTCTCTTCACAGGGCCGGCGCAGGAGTACTTGGCGTCGAGGTGTCGGTAAACTCGGAGAAACTGCCTGTATACTGGGCCGATGGATTGCTCGTGGCGACGAGCTCCGGCTCCACGGCATATTCTCTTAGCGTCGGAGGCCCTATATGCACACCCGAGTCTCGCGTCCTGATCATTGCTCCTGTTGCTCCCCACAACCTTAATGTCCGTCCTCTTATTGTTCCCGATACAGCAAAGATTGATATCTCTGTCGCATCGCGCGATGACAAGGTGATGCTTTCCGCAGACAACCGAAATTTCCTCGCCGGTTCCGGCCTGCACCTGTCCGTCTCCATGGCACAGTTTTCGCTAAAGAGAATTCGACTTAACAAGTCCAATTTCGTGAAAGCATTAACCAGTAAGCTGTTTTGGGGCGAAGATGTCCGGAACAGTGGAGAATAACGATTTTTTTATGGAAGAAACACAGAAGGTCCCCCGGCACGTTTCCATCATCATGGATGGAAACGGACGTTGGGCGAAAGCGCGGGGAAAGGAGAGGCTGTACGGCCATTTTGAGGGGGTGGAGAGTGTCCGCGCTTGCGTTGAAGCCAGCGTCGAGGCGGGTGTTAAATATCTGTCATTATACGCTTTTTCCGAGGAAAACTGGGAACGCCCCGATGACGAGGTGTCCGGACTCATGGAACTCATGATGAAAGCCATGAAAGAAGAACTTGCGAATTTCCTCGCCAGCGGTATCCGTTTTCTCGTCCTTGGCAATCGCGCACGCCTCAGTGACAGCCTCAATGCCGCGATTGATTCCATTCAGGAGCAGACCGCGTCCGGAGATAGGCTTACCCTTATCCTTTTTGTAAGTTACAGTGGCAAATGGGATATGCTTCAGGCGGCCAGGAAACTGGCGGCTTCTTTTGCGGGCAATCCGGAGGATATTGATTTCAAAGATGTCGATGCCGCGCTCGTGACGTCGGACATCCCGGATCCGGATCTTCTTATCCGGACTTCCGGCGAGCAGCGTCTCAGCAACTATCTTCTTTGGCAGTGTGCCTATACTGAATTCCTTTTCTCGGATACTTTGTGGCCGGATTTCCGAAAGCCGCAATTCTTTGCAGCTCTCAAGGAGTACGCGGGCCGGGACAGACGGTATGGAAAAGTGAAATAATTCGTATATTTGCAAGCTAATTGGAAAATGATGAAGTATAATCGCATATTCTTTGCCTTGCTCTTATCTGCAGCGGCACTCTCCATGAGGGCTCAGGACCGCAGCAGTGTGGAAGTGGATTACAACAACCCCCGTAAATATATTCTCGGCGGTGTAAGGGTCACCGGCAATCATTACTTCAGTGAAGATCAGATCCTCCAGCAGACAGGCCTCCAGCCCGGCATGGAGATTACCGTCCCCGGCGAACATATGTCCGGTATCGTGACCCGTCTGTGGAGTCAGCGCTATTTTGAGGACGTCTCCCTCGCAATCGACAAGGTCAGCGCTTCCCGTGATTCGGTATGGCTCAGGATAGATATCATAGAACGTCCCCGCGTATCCAAATGGACATTCTCGGGTATCAAGAATTCTGAGCGCAAGGACCTTCAGGAGAGGCTTAATCTTCGTCCCGGACGTGAGTTCTCCGAATACGTTTCCAAGACTTCCGTCGACATCATCAAACGCTATTACAAGGAAAAGGGATTCCTTCTTGCTGACGTGGATGTCCAGACGCAGAAAGACTCCATGATCCGCAGCGCCATCCGTGTCAATTTCGCAATCAATAAAGGCAAAAAGGTCAAGATTAAAGATATTAATTTCATCGGCAACGAGCATGTCTCCGACTTCTCCCTCGCCCGCTCCATGAAGAAGACCAAGGCTAAGAAAATATACAACTTCTTCAATTCCAAGAAGTTCATTGAGAAGGAATTCGAGGCGGACAAGAAAAACACCATTGAGAAATTCAACGAGGCCGGCTATCGTGATGCACGTCTTGTGAAGGATTCCGTTTATTTTGTGGGCCCCAACAGAGTGAATATCGATCTCACCTATGACGAAGGCTCCAAGTATTATTTCCGCAACATCACCTGGACGGGTAACTCCGTCTACACCTCCGACCAGCTTGACCGCATCCTCCAGATCCAGCCTGGCGATGTATATGATGTAGTCACCATGAATAAGCGTGTCTACGGCGGCGGCAAGCAGAATGACTACGACATAACCAAGCTCTATCGCGACAACGGCTATCTCTTCTTCCAGGTCAGCCCAGTGGAGATGAATATCCAGAACGATTCCGTCGATGTGGAATTCCGCATCTCCGAAGGCAAGCCAGCTACCCTCAACAATATTGTCATCAATGGCAACGACGTCACCAGCGAGCGCGTGGTACGCCGACAGGTCTTCACGAGGCCGGGCTACCTCTACAGCCAGAGCGATTTTGAGCGTTCCATCCGTGAGATCATGTCCCTCGGCCAGTTCGATCCCGAGGCGGCAGCCAGTCCGTCCGGCTGGTCCGTCCTCCCTAATCAGCTGAACAATACCGTTGATATTGTATACAACGTGACCGAAAAGGCGTCCAGCCAGCTTGAACTCTCCGGCGGCTGGGGCGGTAATACCTTCGTCGCTACGGTAGGTATCAATTTCAACAACTTCTCCCCCCGCCGCATTCTCGATAAATCTGCATGGCGCCCCGTCCCTCTCGGCGATGCCCAGTCACTTGCCCTGCGCTTCCAGACCAATGGTACATACTACACCGCCATCACGGCCAGTTTCGTAGAGCCCTGGCTCTTCGGCAAGAAGCCTAACTCCCTCAGCCTCTCCGGTTACTACACCCGCCAGACTGACTCCTACCTCGCCATCGGTATCCTCAGCAACGAGCGCACTTTCGACGTATTCGGCTTCTCCGCAGGCCTAGGCCGTCGTCTTAAATGGCCTGACAACTATTTTGTCCTCTACAACGGACTCAGCTGGCAGACTTACAAACTGAAAAACTGGCTGTCCAACTACTTTATTTTCAACGACGGCGTATCGCACAATCTCAGCTACACCATCAGCCTGAACCGCAACTCCACCGACCAGCAGATATACCCCCGCCAGGGCTCAGACTTTTCACTTTCCCTCCAACTGACGCCTCCATACTCACTTTTCCGCAAGCACAGCTATGACGAGAACGGCAACCGCATCTCAGTCAAGAACTGGCGCGATATCAACTACGACAACTGGACTTCGGCCAAGAGATACAAATGGATTGAATACCATAAATGGAAATTCAGCGGCGAAGTCTATTCCAAGCTCATCGGTGACCTCGTCCTGATGACAAGGGCGCAGTTCGGATATCTAGGATACTACAACCGCAACTGGGGCTATTCTCCTTTCGAAGGCTTCCTCGTCGGCGGTGACGGTATGTCCGGTTACAACACCTACGGTTCCGACGTCATCTCGCTCCGTGGTTACGAAAACTACTCCCTGACCCCTTACCAGAGCACTCCTTACAGCCAGAGCGGATACTCCTACGCCGGCTATGTATATGACAAGTTCTCTGTTGAACTCCGCTATCCCGTGGTTCTTCAGCCTCAGTCCACCATCTATGCCCTCGCATTCCTCGAAGGCGGTAACTGCTGGTCTGAAATCCGCAACTTCAATCCTTTCGAGGTCAAGCGCTCCGCCGGTGTCGGCGTGAGAGTGTTCCTCCCGATGATCGGACTCCTCGGTATCGACTGGGGATATGGATTTGACGACAAGACCAATGGCGGCTCGCAGTTCCATTTCCTCATCGGCCAGCAATTTTAATAATTGAATAACTATTAACTGATTAATAATATGAAAAAGATCCTTTTGATCGCCTCTATGGCTTTAATCTCACTAGCCGCAACGGCCCAGGTGAAGATCGGACATGTCAATATCTCAGAGATCGTGCAGCTTATGCCCGAAGCTGATGAAGCGCGCGCACAAATGAGCGCTACTGCCAAGGAAGCTGATGAAACATATCAGAGCATGGCAGAAGAGTTCAATACAAAATATCAGGAATATCAGCAGAAGGCCGGTACATGGACCGCTGCCATCCGTGAGAGTAAAGAAAAGGCTCTTGGCGATATGCAGCAGCGTATCCAGGAATTCCAGCAGCAGATCCAGCAGGAACTCCAGCAGCAGCAGCAGACTCTCATGGCTCCCATTTATAAGAAAGCTCAGGATGCCGTGAACAGCGTTGCCAAATCAAAAGGCGTAACTGTTGTATTCGACAGCTCTTCACTCCTTTATCATGATGATGCAAATACAGTCGATCTCACAGCTGATGTCCGCAAGGCGGTGAATATCCCTGAAGGACGTACTCTTGAGCAACTCCAGAAAGAGCTCGCCGCTTCCCAGGAAGCACAATAAGCTGTAATTTCGGTACTTATAAAGCAGGCTTCAATAAAGTCTGCTTTTTCTTTTAAATTATTAGCATAAATCAGTTTATTTGTTTACATTTGCAACGTTATAACTGATAATCAATTTTAGATTCAAATACAAAATGCGACATAAAGTCATTGACGCAAAAGATGTTGTCATTAGATTTGCAGGCGACTCCGGCGACGGAATGCAGCTCACCGGTTCCCTTTTCGCAAATATGTCTGCCATCTATGGCAACGAACTCTCTACTTTTCCCGATTATCCAGCCGAAATTCGTGCGCCCAAAGGCACTGTGTCAGGTGTGTCCGGCTTCCAGGTACATATCGGAAGCTCGGAGGTAAATACTCCCGGTGATTTCTGTGACCTGCTGGTAGCCATGAACCCTGCGGCGCTCAAGGCAAACGCCAAGTGGCTCAAGCGCACAGCCATGGTGCTCGTAAATCAGGATGCATTCGATGATGATGGTCTCCGCAAAGCCGGTTTCACCATGAACCCGTTCGAGGAACTCAAGATAGACGACCGTGACATCATCATCATCCCCATCACCAAGATGACTGAAGAGAGTCTCAAAGACAGCGGCCTCGACCTTAAATCCATCCAGAAGTGCAAGAACATGTTTACACTCGGCGTGGCTTGCTACATCTTTGACCGTCCGCTCCAATATCTATACGACTATATTGAAAACAAGTTCGGCAAGAAGCATCCTGAAATGGTCGCTCCCAACAAGAAGGTCCTCACCGATGGATTCAACTATGCGGCCAACATCCAGCTCATTCCGAACACATATCATATCGAGCCCGCGAAGCTCAAGAAGGGACTGTACCGCAATATCACCGGCAACCAGGCTACCGCATGGGGCCTCATCGCCGCTGCGGAGAAATCCGGTCTCCCTCTTTTCTGCGGTTCCTACCCAATCACCCCTGCCACCAACATCCTTGAAGAGCTCGCTATCTACAAGAGCCTCAATGTGAAGACTATGCAGGCCGAGGATGAAATCGCCGGTATCTGCACGGCCATTGGAGCGGCTTTTGCCGGTCACCTTGCTGTGACCACGACATCCGGCCCCGGTCTTTCACTCAAGTCCGAAGCACTCGGTCTTGCCGTTATGGCTGAACTTCCTCTCGTTGTTGTGGATGTCCAGCGTGCAGGCCCATCCACCGGTATTCCTACCAAGACCGAGCAGACAGACCTCAACCAGATACTATACGGACGCAATGGTGAGTGCCCCGTCGTCGTGGTAGCACCCCACTCTCCGGCCAATTGCTTCGAAGTCGCTTTCAACGCCGCAAAGATCGCGGTTGAACATATGGTGCCCGTCATCATCGCATCGGAGGGTTTCCTTGGCAACGGTTCCGAACCATGGCGCATTCCATCCATGTCTGACTATCCGGAAATCCATCCTGCATTCGCACATGACCTTGAGGGTACATTCAAACCGTTCGAACGTGACCCCCGCACTCTTGCCCGCCGATGGGCTATCCCCGGACAACGTGGCTTCGAGCACCGTGTGGGCGGTCTCGAGAAGGATCACAATGGCGTGCTCTCTTCCGACCCTCTCAACCATGCAACCATGGTGCATGAGCGTGCCGAGAAGATTAAGCACATCAGTCACGTTATACCCGGTCTCAGGGTAGACGGCCCGGAGAGAGGCAAGCTTCTCGTGGTCGGCTGGGGTGGTACGTACGGCCACATTTTGTCCGCGGTCAACGAGGTGCGCGAAAAGGGCGCTGATGTCAGCTTCGCCCATTTCGATTATATCAATCCTCTTCCCCGCAACACCGAGGAGGTATTCGCCCGCTATGAGCACATCCTCGTATGCGAACTCAACTCTGGTCATTTCACCGGTTATCTCCGCAGCAGGCTCCCTCAATACAAGTACACCAAATTCACAAAAGTTCAGGGACAACCGTTCCTTGTACAGGAGCTCGTAGGCGCAATCGAGGCCTCACTTGCCGGAGTCGCAGTTGAAGAAGATTAAAACGCATACTATCATGGAAACAAAATATACATTCAAGGATTTCAAATCAGATCAGGAAGTTCGCTGGTGCCCGGGATGCGGTGACCATGCGGTGCTTGCCGCCCTTCAGCGCACTCTTCCCAAAGTGAGCGAGGAGATGGGCTATGCCAAAGAGCAGTTCGTCGTAGTCAGCGGTATCGGCTGCTCCTCACGTCTGCCTTACTATATGGACACCTTCGGATTCCACAGCATCCACGGTCGCGCTACTGCCGTTTCCACCGGCATCAAAGTAGCCAACCCCTCCCTCAGTATCTGGCAGGCCAGCGGCGACGGTGATGCCCTTGCCATCGGCGGCAATCATTTCATCCACGCCATCAGACGCAATATCGATATCAACATCATACTCTTCAACAACCGCATCTACGGCCTGACCAAGGGACAGTATTCACCGACTTCACAGTTCGGCATGATCACTAAGACTTCTCCTTACGGCACCGTAGAACACCCGTTCAACCCCGGTTCCCTCGTCCTCGGAGCCAAGGGCACATTCTTCGCCCGCAGCATCGACACCGAGCTGAAACTCAATGAAGAAATCATGCTTCAGGCGGCCAGGCATCACGGTACTTCAGTGATGGAGATGCTCACCAACTGCGTCATCTTCAACAACGGCTCCCACGAGCACCTCTCCGCCCGCGATGTCAAAGAGGACAGGACTATAGTCCTCCGTCACGGCGAGAAGATGATCTTCGGCAAAGAACGCAACCGCGGCCTTATCCTTGACGGGCAAGCCCTCAAGGCTGTCACGATAGGGGAGGACGGTATTACTGAAGACAATATCCTCGTACATGACGCACACACTGACAACGTCGGTATCCACATGATGCTTGCCGATATGAAAGGTCCGGATCTCCCCGTGGCCCTCGGCGTTATCCGTGAAGTAGCCGATGTCACATACGAGGACGGAGTCAACAACCAGCTTGCCGAAGTTACGGCTAAATCGCGCATCAGATGCGTTGATGACCTGCTCCGCTCCGGCGCCGTATGGGAAGTGAAATAACCCAATACTAAAAATATTAATACCACATTATGAACACACAAAAAATCATGGCCACTCTCCAGGCCAAGTATGGCGACCAGAAAGAATATCTTCAGGCTGTCCAGGAGGTTTTGGAAACAATCGAGGATGTCTACAACCAGCATCCCGAGTTCGAGGCTGCAAAGATCGTCGAGCGCATCGTCGAGCCCGAGCGTATCCTTACCTTCAAGGTGACCTGGGTAGATGACAAGGGAGAAATCCAGGTCAACACAGGCTATCGTGTACAGTTCAACAACGCTATAGGTCCGTACAAAGGCGGACTCCGTTTCCATCCTTCAGTGAATTTGTCAATCCTCAAGTTCCTGGGTTTCGAGCAGACGTTCAAGAACGCCCTCACCACCCTGCCCATGGGCGGTGGCAAGGGCGGCTCCGACTTCAACCCTAAGGGTAAGTCCGATGCTGAAATCATGCGCTTCTGCCAGGCATTCATGCTTGAACTTTGGAGAAACATCGGTCCCGACATGGACGTTCCCGCAGGCGACATCGGCGTCGGCGGCCGTGAGATCGGTTTCCTTGAAGGCATGTACAAGAAACTTACCCGCGAACACAACGGCGTGCTCACCGGCAAAGGCCTTCAGTACGGCGGATCACTCATACGTCCGGAAGCCACAGGTTTCGGAGCTGTGTATTTCGTACAGCACATGCTTCATGAGAAGGACGCCAATCTCGACATCAAAGGCAAGACCGTAGCCATCTCCGGCTTCGGCAACGTGGCCTGGGGTGCCGCGACCAAAGCCACCGAACTCGGAGCCAAGGTCGTTGCTATCTCCGGACCTGACGGCGCTATATACAACCCCAACGGCATGGATGCCGACAAACTCGCCTATATGCTTGAGCTCCGCTCTTCCAACAACGATGTCGTCGCTCCTTTCGCCGAGAAGTTCAAGGATGCGCAGTTCCTCCCCGGCAAGAAAGCATGGGCTGTGAAATGCGACATCGCTCTCCCTTGCGCCTTCCAGAACGAGATGAGCGCGGAGGATGCGAAAGAACTCATCGCAAACGGCACGTGGCTCTGCGCCGAGGTGTCCAACATGGGTTGCCAGCCTGGCGCAATCGCCGCTTTCCAGGATGCCAAGGTGCTCTTTGCTCCCGGTAAGGCGGTAAATGCAGGCGGCGTCGCTACTTCCGGCCTCGAGATGTCACAGAACGCAATGCATATCAGCTGGTCTGCGGAAGAAGTTGACCAGCGTCTCCACGGCATTATGGATTCCATTCATGCGGCATGCGTGAAATATGGCACCCAGCCCGACGGTTATATCAACTACGTCAAGGGCGCCAACGTCGCCGGCTTCATGAAAGTGGCCGAGGCTATGCTCGCCCAGGGAATCGTATAGGACTTTATATTTCTTTACATGGCCCGACCACACCGGTTGGGCCTTTATTTTGTAAAAATTAAAAAAAATATTGCAAATTAAAATTTTATTACGAAATTTATAAAATTTAAAACCATATTCACACCCTTTTATATGAAAAGATTATTTCTATTCTTCGCAATTACAATCAGTTGCCTTTCTTGTGAAAAAAGCATCGAGACCATTCCGGATGAGCCTGCTGTTTTACATGACAATTCAACCAGAAGCCTTGAAGAAGCTAAGGACTTGGCCATCATGGCTCTCTCCATGATAGAGAGCGCTACGAAAGCCGATGCTGTCAGCCGTGAAATCGAATCTTGTGAGATAATCGGCAGTGTCGACACGAAATCAGGCCCGGCGGGACAGGATACACTTTTGTATGTGTTTAATTTTAAGAATTCTGCAGGTTTCACCGTCGTTTCGGCAAATTTGAATGATAAGACACCTGTTTTAGGTTTTTCGCGCTTCGGATCTTTTAAATCAGACAGGAATAACGTCTATATGCAGGAATACTTGAGGTATTTATCCAAAAAGAAAGAGGAGACGGGCCATAAGTATCATTCCATCTATAGAGAATATGAATGGGTGAACGTCGAGAAGTATATAGAAGTAAGCCCTAAGATCAAATACCATTGGGCACAAGCTGATTTCTTTGGGAAGTTCTGCCCTAACGGGCTGGCGGGATGCGGCCCGGTCGCTATCGGACAAATCATGGCGTACTATGGATATCCCGATGTGATCACTTTGAGCTGTGATATGGAAGGGTATTTACCCCGGGGGACGAATGTCGCATATGACTGGGAAGGCATGAGGCGGCATGAGGACTGGCATGAAGATAATGACGTGTGCACACCCTATCACGACGATGTAGCTGCCCTTTTAAGGGAAATCGGCTTCCGCGCCTCGGCTAATTATTACACGGATGGCCGGAGGACCGGGTCGTATACTGCTGATGATGCTGATGCGTTTGAATCGTTCGGTTATGAGACCAAGCGCTGGCCTGACACATGGAATCGTCCGGGAGATGATTTGACTACGGATGTTATGAAGTCGGTGCTGGATGACGGTCCGGTCTATATGGTCGGATATACCGGCAGCATCAAGGACAGAAGCACTTTCGGACACGCCTGGGTTGTCGACGGATATATACAAATGACGATCAAATACCGTCTTGAAGGTTCATTGCCCCTTGAGTTTTACGAGGATGCCCTTTATATCCATATCAATTGGGGCTGGGGAGGAGAATCCGACGGATGGTTCAGGTTTGGTGAGTATAAAGGCGGAGAGGATGAATATAACTACAGGAATCTCATAATGGCCGTGAAGCCAGGTGTTTAATGACATTCAGTGAATTCTGGAACCCGGCCTCCACAGGCCGGGTTTTTTAGTGAATTCGTGTTTGCTAATAAGATTTAATTGACTAAATTTGCATCCGTTTTATAACACAGCTTTTAACAATGAAGAAGGTATATTTAGGATTGGCGGTCATGCTTACTGCTATATCCTGCACCTCTGAAAAGAGAACCACAGTTGACAGGAGACTTGAGCAGTATGCCATGGTCAATATCGAAACTCCCGATCTCAGCGGAATTACCGACAATGGCAAGGAAGTTCTCAATCTCTATCGTTTCGCGGCCGACGAGGCGGATAAAATCTACTGGAAGCAATATTTCGGCGACAAATCCCTCATGCAGTCAATCGGTGACGATGCCACCCGGGAATACGCCATGGTCAATTATGGCCCTTGGGACCTCATTGATGGCGTCCCCTTTGTCGATGGTTATGGCTCCAGACCACTTGGTGCCAACTTCTATCCTGCCGATATGACCGGTGAGGAGTTCTCGGCCCTTGATGACGCTGACAAACTCAGCCCTTATACGCTTATAAGACGCGATGAAAACGGCCGCCTTTACACCCAATGGTATCATGAGGCTTTTGCCGAGCATATCGAGCGCATAGCGGATTATCTCCGTGCCGCAGCCGACATCACAATCAAGCCCAGCGTACGCAACTATCTTCTCAAGGAAGCCGAGGCTCTCAAGACCGACGACTACTACGAGAGCGCCCTCGCATGGCTTGACATGAGCGACAGCAAGATGGATCTCGTAATCGGACCGACGGAGACGACTGACGACAACCTCTACGGAAATAAGGCATCATACGGCGCATTTGTAATGCTCAAGGACCTGAAGAAGACAGAGGTCCTCTCCAAGTTCGGCGCCATGATGCCCAAGTTCCAGCAGATGCTCCCCGGAGAGAGTGCCTACAAGACGTTTGTCCCCGGCACTGAGTCCAATATCTTTGCCTGCGACGCTATGTACTACGCCGGTTCATACAATGCCGGATACAAGGTCATCGCCATCAACCTTCCCTACGACCCCAGGGTGCAGGCCGAGAAAGGTACCCGTACCATACTTTTCTCCAATATCATAAAAGAGAAGTTCAACCGTACGGTATTTCCTATCGGATCCATTCTTCTTGAGTCCGAACACCGTCCCCACCTTGATGCGGAGGCCTTCTACTGGAACATCGTTTTCCGTGAGGTCGCCCATGGACTTGGAGTCAAGGAGACTGTCACCGGCAAGGGTTCCGTGTCCGAGGCCCTCGGCAACGAACACATGACCATTGAAGAGGCCAAGGCAAATATTATCGGTACCTACCTTGCATACAACCTCGCCAGTACTCACGACATCCCCGCTCTCTTCCAGAAAGAGGATGCCATCGTCACCTTCATCGTGAGCCTCATCCGCTCATCCCGCTTCGGTGTGAACAATGCCACCGGCAGGGCCAATGTCATCTGCTACAACTACCTTCGCGAAAACGGCGCTTTCCAGCGCAATGAAAGCGGCCGTTATTCAATTGACTACACCCAGGCATACCAAAGCATCTGCGAGTTGGGCGCCCAGCTCCTGAAGCTTCAGGCTACCGGAGATTACTCCGCTGCCCGTGAGTTCTGCGACAAATACGGTGTCATTTCCCCTGCTATCAAGGCCGATATTGTGAATATCGAACTTGAGAAGATCCCCGTTGACCTCCGCTTCACATTTTCAAAATAACCAGCTATAATCAATACAACCCCAAATATGTCTAACTTCAAGTTCAATACGAAGTACTGTGTATGGCTGCCTCTGGTGCTCGCCATCACAATATTCCTGTGGGCCGTGCCCGTGTCTTTCTTCGGCATCGATGCCCTCACTGTGGTTCAGCAGCGTGTCATTGCACTTTTCGTGTTCGCTGCACTCATGTGGATCTTTGAAATAATACCCAACTGGACCACATCTCTTCTGGTGATCACAATAGCGCTTCTGACCATTTCCAACAAGGGCCTCGGCTTCTTCTGCAATCCCCAGTATGGTCAGCTGGTTTCATACAGCCGCATCATGTCCTCCATGGCCGATCCTGTGGTCATGCTGTTCCTCGGCGGTTTCGTCCTTGCCATCATGGCAGAGAAATACGGTCTCGACGTGACCCTGGCGCGCTTCCTTTTGAAGATCTTCGGTAAGAACCCCAATGTCGTGCTGCTCGGATTCCTCATCATGATCTCCGTGTTCTCGATGTTCATGAGCAACACTGCCACTGCCGCCATGATGCTGGCCCTTCTTGCACCGGTGCTCTCCAAGCTCCCTAATGATGACAAAGGCAAGGTAGGACTTGCTCTTTCAATCCCCGTAGCCGCCAACCTCGGTGGTATCGGTACCCCTATCGGTACTCCTCCTAATGCCACGGCAAAAGGAGCCCTTGAACAGGCAGGCTTTGACGTCGCATTCGGTGACTGGTGCTGGCACATGATCCCTTATGTGCTCATCATGATCCTCATCGCATGGGTAATCCTTCGCTTCTTCTTCCCCTTCAAGACAAAGGAGCTCGTCCTCGAAATCCCCAAGAGCGACAAGAAGAAAGACTGGAAGCTCTATCTTACATGGGCTACGTTTATTATCACCATACTTCTCTGGGCTACTGAATCCAAGACTAAAATCAATTCCAACATCGTAGCATTCGTTCCTCTCGCCGTCTTCACCGCTACCGGCCTGTTCGGCAAAGAGGAGATAAAAGAGATAAACTGGAACGTTCTATGGCTCGTCGCCGGTGGCTTCGCACTCGGATACTGCCTGCAGGATACCGGCCTTGCAAAGGTACTTATCGAAGCAATTCCTTTCGGCAGCATGTCAGTCGTCCTCGTACTTGTCATCGCCGGTCTCGTATGCTACTTCCTCTCCAACTTCATATCCAACTCCGCTACTGCAGCCCTTCTCATCCCTATCCTCATAGTCGTTGCTGAAGGCATGGCTGACCCCGATGCTGCCAATAACGCGCAGTTCATTGCAAACGGCGGTCACAGGGCAATGATTTCATTCATCGCCGTCTGCGCATCCGTCGCCATGCTCTTCCCCATCTCTACGCCACCGAACGCCATCGCTGCGTCCACAGGACTTGTGGAGACCAGGGATATGACCAAGGTCGGACTCATCATCGGAATTATCGGTTTTGTATTCGGCTTCTTCTGGCTTACGAAGATTTATCCATTCGCAATGTAATTCAATAAATCAGCAAATAGATGAAATCCAAACTTACAATCGCCCTCTCTGCAGTAATGCTCCTCACCGCAGGAACAGCCGCTGCCGAAGGACTTACCTACAAACCCTACGGTTTCGTCCGTAACTACGCAGTCGTAGACTCACGCGCTACCAAGTCTCTTTCTGAGGACCTCTTCTTCTTCCTCCCTCTTGATAAAAAAGAGGTTGGCGGACAGGATATCAACGATTACGCCAAATTCAATTTCCAGGCGATAACAACCCGTCTCGGCCTGGATATTTCCGGTTACACCATCGGCTCTGCCAAGGTCTCTGCCAAAATTGAAGCAGACTTCTACTGCCTCAATTCATCCGGCAACACCGGCATACTTCGCATGCGTCAGGCTTATGCCAACTTCGCATGGGACAAGGTGTCTCTCAAGGTAGGCCAGACATGGCACCCCATGGCAGCCGACATGCCCAACTGCATCAATCTTGAGACAGGCGCACCTTTCGGCCCGTTCAACCGTTCCGCACAGATCATGATGGATGCTCAGCTTGGCGGCGGTCTCACCCTGACAGCCGGTTTCCTTGAGCAGCTCCAGTATCGTTCGGCGGGTCCCAAGGGCAGCAGCAACCTCTACCAGAGATATGCAATCCTTCCTGAAATCTATGCCGGACTCTCCCTCAAGACAGGCGGCCTCCTCGCACGTGCCGGTGTGGACATCCTCAGCATCAAACCCCAGTACGGTTTCTCCGAAGACGGAAAAAAATACACCGACTGGCTCACGACCGTATCTCCCTTCGTCTTTGCCCAGTACACGGACGGTTCTTTCCAGATCAAGGCCAAATCCATCCTTGCCCAGGCCGGCGAGCATATGCAGCTCAACTCCGGCTACGTTGTGACGGGATTGAAGGATGACGGCATATCTAAGGAGTACGCTCCTATCCGCACTTCTGCATCCTTCATCTCCGCCCAGTATGGCAAGACATGGCAGCTGATGGGTATGCTCGGTTATTACAAGAATCTCGGAACTACCAAGGATGTCATTGATGGCCAGGTATACTATAGCGGCAATGGTTTCAATAATATTGACCAGATCATCCGCTTCACTCCTACCGTCGTATACAACTGCGGCAAGCTTCAGCTCGGTCTCGAATATGATATCACCACCGTCAATTACGGCGCTGGTTTTGATGTCCGCATGAAGGTTACCGAAGACCTCCACTGGGTCACCAACCACCGTCTTCTCGCTTTGATGAAGCTTTCTTTCTAATACGAAGAAGTAAATACAAGAAAAAAAGCATTGGGCCGGCAGGCTCAATGCTTTTTTTCTTCGGTATTGAGATTCTCCGTGGTGTCTATCGGACGCGGATGGACTTGCCGGCACGGATGACGGAGGTCTCCTTGAGACCGTTGAGGCGGCAGAGGGATCCGACGGTCGTGCCGTATTTGCGTGCGATGGAGTAAAGGGTCTCGCCGTTGCGAATCTTGTGATATTTGATGGCGGCGGCCTCGGCGGCCTTGCGCTCTTCCTCGGCACGGATGCGGTCCGCCTCCTCGCCTTCAAGGATTATATCTTCGTCATCATCGGTTTGGACGTATTTTGATGAAGGATTGAAATAACTCTTCTTGAGTGTGAAGAGTCTGTGGCGGAGCGTGCCGCTGGGGAAGTCTATGAGCCAGCGGGGATCGAATGCGAAGCCCCTGTAGCGGGTCTCGAAGTGGAGATGAGGGCCGGTTGAGCGTCCTGTGGAACCTCCCAGACCTATGACCTTGCCGGCATGTACCCAGTCACCGGCCTCAACATTGCGCTGTGACAGATGACCGTAGAATGTTTCGAGGCCGTTTTCATGGCGCAGGACAATAAGATTGCCATAGCCCCTTACGTATGCGGAGATACGCACCTTGACGTCGAATGCCGCGTGTACCGGATCGCCAGTGTGGAGTGGCAGGTCTACGCCCTGGTGTTTACGCCCGTGGCGGAAGCCGAAACCTGAGTATACCTCGGTGGAGTGGGGACAGTGGTATTGTCCCAGGGAATCGCAAATCCAGACGGTCCAGATGGCCGGAAGGCTGTCGGTGGGCATCTGGTAGGGATTGACGTTGTGCTCGTCCCAGTATTCCGAAAATATATTGGAATTCATGACGGAATCTGGATTTTTTATGAAGCGCCATGTGTAGTCATTGTAGAGGATGACCTTGATGTCGGGCTGGTCGGTGTCGAGGGTGTCGGCCTCCTCGGGAAGGTGGACGGACATCACCGATGCGCGGGCGAATGCCCTGCGGGCAAGTTCCGCGGAGTCAGGTTCGTTGGTTGTAGTACTGTCTTGTGCTGCGGCAAGGCTCAATGTCATGGCCATGCCCGTAATGAGTGCTGAGATGATGGTCATTTTCTTTATCCTTTTCTCACGGCGCCAAACTTGGATGTCAGTATTTCGGTCGTCTCTGCGATTTTCTGCTTCAGGAGAGTTTCTGATGTGGCTTCGCAGAGGAAGCGGAGGTATGGCTCCGTGTTGGAAGGACGGATGTTGAACCACCATTCTTTGAATTCTACGCGATAACCGTCAAAATCCATGGATGCTGTAGGTTGTTCCTGAGCCGTGAAGTAATCGCGAACAGCGTCCATGGCTGCTTTCTTGTCTTCGAGGCGGAAGTTGATCTCACCGGAGTTCTGGTAGCGTGTTATCTCCCTGATGGCATCGGCTACTGTGCGTCCCTCGGCTTTGAGGCCTGCGGCGACACGGAGGACAAGCATCGATGCGAGAAGACCGCTGTCGCTGTAGAAGAAGTCTCGGAAATAGTAGTGGCCGGCGAGCTCTCCTCCCCAGACACCGTCGATTTCGCGGAGCTTGAGTGCGGCGAAAGCGCGTCCGACCTTCCAAGTGCGTACTTCGCAGCCGAACTTGGCGAGATACTCTCCGACAGCCTTGGAACTGCGGATATCCTGAAGGACAAGGCCCTTGTCACCACGCTCAGATACGAAATAACGGGCGAGCAGGGCGATGATAAGATCGGGGGAGATGAAATGTCCCTCATTGTCAACGAACATTACGCGGTCAGCGTCACCGTCGTAGATGACTCCGATGTCAGCCTTTTTCTCTTTGACGAGGTTCTCCAGCGGAACGACGTTGTCGTGGATGAGGGGATTTGGCTCGTGATTGGGAAAGCGCCCGTCGAGATCGTCAAAGATGTAGTCAGGCGTATCACCGAAGATTTCGCTGGCAAGCAAGCAGGCCATGCCGTTGGAAAGGTCGAACGCAATCTTGAGACCGCTGTAGTCGCCTTTGTATTTACCGAGGAATTTGAGATAGTCCTCGCGGATATCCATCTGGTGATATGTACCGCGCTTGTCTGCGACGGGAGTCTCGCGACCCTCGTCAATCCACTGCTTGATCTGGCCGAGACCGGTATCAAGACCGACGGGAAGGGCGTTTTCGCGTGAAACTTTCATGCCGTTGTATTCTGCGGTGTTGTGCGATGCCGTGATCTGGACGGAGGCTTTGAACCCGTAGTTGGCAGTGCCGAAATATACCATCGGAGTGGTGCTGAGGCCGATATCATAGACATCGGCTCCGGCATCCTTGATGCCGAGGACGAGATAGTCGTGAATCTCATCGGAAGATACCCTGGCGTCGCGGCCCACAAGGACCTTGTCGGTGCCGAGGAGTGACGGAAGGAAATATCCAACCTTGTATGCTGTGTGCCTGTCGAAGTCTACATTGTAGACTCCTCTGATGTCATAAGCGTGAAATGCTCCCATAATAGAACAGGTTTTAGTGTAGTTATTTGAGTTTTGTGGCGTAACGTGCAGACACCTTGCCCTTGGCGATGCTAAGAAGTTTCTTGGAGAGAATCTTCTTGCGGATAGGGGCTACATGGTCCACGAACAGGTCGCCGTCAAGGTGCGACATTTCGTGCTGGACCATACGGCATGCGAATTTGTCAAAGGTCTCGGTGACCTTTTCAAGGTTTTCGTCGTAATATTCGACCGTCATCTTGTCAGGACGCACTACGTCGGCGTAGATTCCGGGAAGGCTGAGGCAGCCTTCGTTGTATGTGCAGCGGGTGCTGCTCTCTTCGATGACGACGGGATTGATCATCGTGCGCTTGAAATCCTTGAGGTATGGATAGACGTCTTCCAGGCCTGTGCCGTCAACGATCAGGACTCTCAGGCTTACGCCCACCTGCGGGGCGGCAAGGCCGCATCCGTCGGCGTGGACGAGGGTCTCTTTCATATCCTCAATAAGTTTCAGGAGCTCTTCTTTATTCGTGAGGTCGGCTTCTTCCGCCTTTGTGCGGAGCACCTCCGAACCATAGATATATATAGGTAGTATCATATCAGGATAAAAAGTTTAATTATCTTCTTTTCTTCTGACGGCTCACTTTGGATGACAGCGAGTCGGGAACGAGCATCGGGTCTCCTGCAAAAGCCGTTCCCCTTCCGGATGTCCGGTCCAGCCAGCTCTGCAGGATGATCGCCGCGCTGATGCGGTCGACCGAAGCCTTGTCGCGGCGGTCTCTGGCTTTCATGCCTCCGTCTATCATGGCCCTGTGGGCCAGAACCGAGGTGAATCTCTCATCCTCCATGTCTATGGGAATGCCGGGGAATGCCTTGGCCAGAGCCTTGACGAAGACCTCAACGTCGGCGGCGGCTTCCGAGGGACGCCCGTCCATATTGGTGGGCCAGCCTACTACAAAGCGCGAGATTGTCTCTTTTTGAGCATAATTTTTGATATAATCTATTATCTTTGTAGAATCGACTGTGTCCATGGCGGATGCGAAAATGCCCAGCGGATCGCTGACTGCGAGCCCCGTGCGTTTTCTGCCGAAATCTATACCGATAATCCTGTCCATAGGATGCAAAGTTAATGATTTTTGAACATTTTTTATGGATAAGCACGGCAATAAAGAACAATCCACACATGATTTCCGGCTCTCTCTCGTCGACGACCATACGCACCGTCATATCTGGTCAGTGAAATTCACGAGGTTTTCTTTTATCCTCACTGTGATTACGGTTGTCCTTATAGGTATCATTGCTGTATTCTGTGCCGTGGCATACACTCCACTCAAGACATTCGTTCCCGGCTATCCGGACTCCGACTACAAGCATCTTGCTCTCCAGAATGCCATGAAGGCTGATTCCCTGGAGAATACCATGGTCCTATGGGAACTTTACTCGGAGAATCTGCGACGCGTCATAGACGGCGAAGAACCCGTCGGGCTCGACAGTCTTGTGCGCCTCGCATCATCCTCCCGTTCCGAAGGCCTCACGGTTGAAATGGCTCGCAGCGACTCTCTTCTCCGCCAGAGCGTGTCAGAGGAAGAGAAGTTCAATGTCTCCGGTTCTGTCCGCAATCTGCCTATCGACGGCCGCCATTTCTTCCCTCCCGTCAAAGGCGGTGTCATCTCCCAGGCCTACGACAAACTCATCCATCCATACGCGGACATCACCGCTCCCACCAACTCCATGGTCATGTCGGTGCTTGACGGCACTGTCATCTACTCAGGTTGGGACGAAGAGGCAGGCTACACTATCCAGGTACAGCACAGCGGCGGTATTGTCTCAATATACAAACACAACCAGCAGCTTCTCAAGAAGGTCGGCGAGAAAGTCTCTGCCGGCACTCCTATAGCCCTTCTGGGCAATACCGGCACCCTCACCACCGGCGACCATCTCCACTTCGAGCTATGGTACAACGGCGAGGCCGTAGATCCTTCACGCTACATCAATTTCAACTGATGAACACCAAAAGACACATAGCCATACTCGGCTCCACCGGCTCAATCGGACGCCAGACACTTGATGTTGTCCGCCAGCATCCGGACCTGTTCGAAGTGGAACTGATTACTGCCAACAACAGCGCCGGCCTTCTCGCTGAACAGGCCCGTGAATTCGACGTCAACAACGTAGTTATCTGCAATGAAACCCTGTATGAGGGCCTGCGTGATGCCTTGTCCGACACCGACTCCAAAGTCTTTGCGGGCATGAGCTCAGTCTGCGACCTCGTCACTGCCGCCGACGTGGACATCGTCGTCGCGTCAATGGTTGGCTTCAGCGGTCTGCGACCCACCGTTGCGGCCATAAAGGCAGGCAAGACCATCGCCCTTGCCAACAAGGAGACACTTGTCGCTGCCGGGGCAGTGGTCATGGAACTCGCCGCCAGCCATCACGTCCCCATCCTTCCCATTGATTCGGAGCACTCCGCTATATTCCAATGCCTCCTAGGTGCCCAGGGTAATCATGTACGAAAGATACACCTTACTGCCTCTGGCGGACCTTTCCGCACATGGGAACGTGACCGGATAGCTGTCGCCACCAAGGACCAGGCCCTAAGGCATCCCAACTGGGACATGGGCGCAAAAATCACGATTGACAGCGCCACCATGATGAACAAGGGCTTCGAAGTGATCGAAGCCTGCTGGCTCTTCGACGTCTCTCCGGAACAGGTGCACGTCGTCGTGCATCCGGAGTCCGTCATTCACTCCATGGTGGAATTTGACGACGGCGCGGTGATGGCCCAGATGGGCTGCCCCGACATGAGGGAGCCTATACAGCTTGCCATAGCCTTTCCGGCCAGACTGCCTCTGAATAATAAAAAACTCGACTTCGCTGCGCTGGGTTCAATGTCATTCTTCGAACCGGACAGGGATAAATTCCCGTGTCTCCAGCTGGCGTTCGACGCTATGTCGCGCGGAGGCAATGTGCCGTGCGCGATGAATGCGGCGAACGAGGCTGCCGTGGCAGCCTATCTCCACGACAGGATCTCTTTCTATGATATTCCGGCAGTGGTGAGCGACTGTATGTCTGGCGTTGATTTTGCAGCGAAGCCTTCGCTCGACGAAATCTTTGCTACCAACGACGAGGCTTTCCGCCGGGCACAGGAGCTGATAGACAGACACAAATGATCGCCATTTTCAAGATATTGCAGGTAATTCTCGCCTTGTCCGTGCTCATACTTGTTCACGAACTGGGGCATTTTACATTTGCCAAACTTTTCCGTATCCGCGTTGACAAGTTTTTCCTGTTCTTTGACGTGGGAGGTGCGTTTATTTTCAGCACTAAGCGTTCCGGGTGGTTTTTGAAGATATGTCCCGCTGCGGCCGGCTGGGAGACCGAATACGGTATCGGATGGCTGCCGCTTGGCGGATATTGCAAGATAAACGGCATGGTGGACGAGTCCATGGACACCGCCATGCTGCGCGAGGAACCCAAGCCCTGGGAGTTCAGGACCAAGCCGGTGTGGCAGAGGTTGCTGGTGATGGCAGGCGGAGTGATGTACAACTTCATCTTTGCCATCCTTATATATATTGCCATGTTGGACATCTGGGGCAGTTCGTATATCAGCAATGAAAGCAACCGCATTTATGTCAATGAACTGGCTTACGAGATGGGGTTCCGCACGGGAGACCGCATATTGCGGTTTGACGATTATGAGCCCCGGGATTTCGGTATGCTTCAGGCTGACCTTGCAAGGAGGGATGTCCGTAAGGCCGTTGTTCTGAGGGGGGCGGATACGCTGGATATTTATATTGACCAGTCCATGATAGGGGCGGTGCTGAATTCCCCCGGAATGTTTGACCTGGCGGTGCCGTTTGTCATCGACTCGGTGATGGCAGGTTCGCCGAATTATGAAGCCGGGCTGCGCCATGGTGACAGGATTGTGTCGATTATGGGCTTGCCGGTGGAGTTTGTGCAGGATTCGCGCAAGATGCTGGCAGAGTATCGTGGCGCGCCGGTAGAGGCCGGTGTTGTGCGAGGACGGGATTCTCTCGTGATGTCGTTGCAAGTGGATACTCTGGGCCGGCTGGGAGTGTATACCGTGATGCCTGGCATTGACCGGAGGGAGTATTCGCTCATTGAAGCTGTGCCTGCTGGAATAGGATTGACATTCAGTAATATAGGCGGGTATGTGCGGGATTTGAAACTGGTGTTCACCCCGAGTACGGAGGCGTACAAGTCGGTGGGAAGTTTCATTTCCATCGGCCAGGTGTTCCCGTCGGCGTGGGATTGGTATCGTTTCATGTCGCTGCTCGCAATTTTGTCTATTATGTTGGGCGTGATGAACTTACTGCCTGTGCCGGGACTGGATGGAGGGCATATCGTGTTCGGATTGTTTGAACTCTTTACGGGTCGTAAGCCCGGACTGCGGGTGATGGAGGTGGCGCAGGTCATCGGCATGGTGCTGCTCCTGTTGCTGATGGTATTGGCCTTCGGCAATGACATCGGGAGACTTATAGGTTGATAAACTAATAACTTTGTGATATGAAGAAATCATTGATACTCATAGCGGTATGCATTATCCTCACGCTCGCCGGAGGGTGTACCCGCAACAAAAAGTCACTTCTTCCCAACATCAGCGGCAAGGCGGGTGAAGTGGTCGTCGTGATTGACCGTGACTCATGGGAGGGTAATCTTGGTTCCGAGACACGTTCCATTCTCGCTTCGGATTGTCCCTATCTTGCGCAGAGGGAACCGATGTTCAACGTCACAAACGTTCCTCCTGCCAGCTTCACAAGTCTTTTCAAGGTGCATCGCAACATTGTCCTGATGAACGTCAATCCGCAGATCCAGGAGACCGGCGTGGTGTACAAGCATGATGAATGGGCCCATCCGCAGGCAATCGTGCAGATCAATGCCCATGATGCCGACGAGGCTATAGTGGTGCTGCGGGATAATTCTGCAAGTATCCTGGAGTTCCTGGAGCAGGCCGAGCGCGACCGCATCATTGCCAATTCCATCCTCTACGAGGAGAAGGGCCTCCGTCTTCCGGTCGAGGCGGTCTCCGGAGGACGCCTGCATCTGCCCAGCGGTTACAAGTTGCGCAAGCAGACCGACGATTTCGTGTGGATTGCCGATGACAAGCAGTATACAAATCAGTATATACTCGTGTTCAAGTATCCGGTATCGGGTCGTCAGCCACTTGAGAGCAAAACCCTTCTTGACAATATCAACTCCATACTTCAGGCAAATGTCCCCGGCATGGTCGATAACTCCTATATGGTGACGTCGGATGCCATGCCTGTCACTTTTACCAACCTGACATACCGTCAGCGCCAGTTCGTGCAGGTGAGGGGATTCTGGGAGGTGTACAATGACTACATGGGAGGACCTTTCGTGGCCCATGCGTTCTACAGCAAGGACGGAAAGGATATAATTGTGTTGTATGCTTTTGTGTATGCTCCCAGGTATGACAAGCGCCTGTATTTCCGTCAGGTAGAGTCAATGCTCTATTCTTTCGAGTGGGTAAAGTGATACCATGGCCCGAGAAAAAGGCTAAATATTTTTGGGAAGTAAAAATTATTTCTTAACTTTGCACTCCATTTGAACCGGAAGGTTCGAATAGCCGGTGGGTTCGTATAACGGTTAGTACTCGAGATTTTCATTCTCGCAATAGGAGTTCGATTCTCCTACCCACTACCAGATAATAAAAATAGAAACAATGGCAAACACAAAATCTGCTCAGAAAGCCGTTCGCCAGAGCGAAAGGCACAGACTGCATAACAGATATTATGCAAAGACTACGAGGAACGCGATTCGCGACCTCAGAAACACAACCGACAAAGCCGCAGCACAGGAAGGCGCCCCCAAGGTCTACGCGATGATTGATAAGCTCGCAAAGATTGGCGTTATCCACAAGAACAAAGCGGCCAACCTCAAGAGCGGTCTTGCACAGTACATCAACAAGCTTGCGTAGGCTGCCTGGGAAAAGGCTTAGGGAGCTGCCGGATGCAGCTCTTTTTTTATCATCGGGATGTAGCGCAGTTGGCTAGCGCACCACGTTCGGGACGTGGGGGTCGTCCGTTCGAGTCGGATCATCCCGACCACAATGAGTTGATTTAGGATTTACGTGCCGGAAAGTCGTCTTGACTTTCCGGTCTTTTTTTGTTTTTAGGCGCTGTTTGTGGGAAAATAAAAAAGCGTTCAGCATTGATGCTGAACGCTTTCGGAGCTCCTCAAGTAGGACTTGAACCTACGACCCTCTGATTAACAGTCAGATGCTCTAACCAACTGAGCTATTGAGGAATTTCCCTTTCGGGATTGCAAAGGTACAAAGAAATCCCGACTCTGCAAATTTTTTTAAAGAAATTTTTTTACCTTTGTAAAGTAACCAGCAAAAACCTTGAAATGGACATCGATCTGCTCTCCAAAATGGTCAAGGAAATCATTCTTGACAATGATGCGGTCACTCTCCCCGGCATCGGTAGTTTCGTCGCCGAGATGGTACCGTCCGTGTTCTCAGACAAAGGCTATACCATCAACCCTCCCTATCGCAGGCTGTATTTTTCCCCGAAGCAGGGGAGCGATACCCTGCTTGTTGACTTTTACGCTTCGACCAACGGAGTCGGCAAAGACGACGCTGTGAGGATCATCGTGGATTTCCTTTCCGAGATGAAGGAAGTTCTCCGCTCCAAGAAGATCGTTGTATTCCCCGGCCTTGGAAGGCTCCGTGCGACCAAGGAGAACAATTTCTTTTTTGTCTCCGATGAGGACCTTGATATCTATCCCGCCGGTTTTGGCCTTCGCCCTGTGTCATTAAAGACACATGTCGAGACAGAAGAGGAAGTCTCCGCGGCCGTGGAAGAACTCAAGTCGATGCTTGACAAGGAAGCTGTGGCAGCACCTGTCGAGACTCCGGCGGAGGCAATGGCCCCGATAGCCGAAGAAGCTGTCGTCACTGAAGAACCTGCTGTGGCAGAGGAACCAGCCGTCTCAGAGAAACCGGCCGCTTCTGAGGAGCCTGTCGCTGTTGCGGAGGAAGAACCTTCTGACCGCGGTGACAGATGGATTGCAGCTGTCGCTGTTGTATTTGCAGTGGCGGTTGTGTTGCTGGTCGGCTTCATGTTGCTGGGAAGGTTGGCGCCCGATGTGGTGGACCGCCTCCTTTATACCCGGGAACAGCTTGAAATTTTGCATTATTAATTGTACATTTGCAGCCCGAAGACACACTTGTATCATGGGCAACGTAGAAGTATATAGAGAACAGAATAAATTTTGCCGGGATATGACAATCCCGTGCTATTATACAGATGCCGCTTTCACCCTGAAGCCGGCATCTTTTATGGATATGGCCCAGGAGATGGCTTATTGGGCTGCCCAGATGCTTGGTTTCGGTTATGACGACCTTCAGGTGCATCATACGGCATGGGTGCTCTCGAGGATGCATTATCATTTCGAGAATCCGCCGAAGTGGAGAGACAAGGTGACGCTGAAGACCTGGCACAAGGGTGCAGACGGCCTGTTTTTTCTGCGTGATTTCATCTTGCAGTCTCCGGAAGGCGCTCCTTTGGTGACATGCACCACTTCCTGGCTTGTGATGGATACGGAGACGAGACGCCTGGTACGCGATCCCATAGGAAGCGGAATGCTGCGTTTTGACGGTATAGGCGATGGCGATGCTATAGTCGAGAGGGCTCCCAAGGTAGTGATGCCCGGGGGAGTCGAAGCCGAAGCAGCCGGCAGCCATATCGTGGCGTACTCGGATATTGACATTATCGGCCACACGAATAATGCCAGGTACGTTGTGATGGCGATGGATGCGATTGACTATTCCGAACTCTCTTCCAGGAGGGTAAAAGATATATATATCAATTTCAATAAAGAAACCACCGTCGGCGAGACGATCCTTCTTTCAAGGACACGCGAAGAGAACGCCGAGGGACTGGTATATTATGTGGAAGGCACTGTGGACGGCAAGTCTGCTTTCACGGTTAAGATTGTTTTGTAAAGGTTATGCACGATTTGTTTTTCGGGACCGGCGTAGGACACTCGATCATGCTGATTTCTTTTGTAATCGGTATGGGCATGTTCCTCGGCAGGTTCAAACTCAAGGGAGTCTCCCTCGGTTCGACATGGATTTTGTTCATCGGTATCATAGTCAGTCACTTCGGGTTCCGTTCCGACCCGGGTACCCTGCATTTCGTCAAGGAGTTCGGCCTCATACTGTTCGTGTTCTCCATTGGTCTGCAGGTGGGCCCCGGTTTCTTCCATTCATTCAAATCGGGCGGAGTGAAGATGAATCTGATGGCTGTATTCAACGTGCTTATGGCTGTCGTGTGCACCCTGATCATATCGCAAGTTACGGGCGAGGACCTTCCGACTATGACGGGGGTCATGTCGGGCGCTGTAACCAACACCCCCGGACTCGGTGCTGCTCAGCAGACATACATTGATGTGGCTTCCGGCAGTTTCCTCTCCCAGGTGGAGGCATCCAGGGCCGCTTCGGCGCTGGCTTCGGGATATGCCGTCGCATATCCGCTCGGCGTTATCGGGGTACTGCTCCTTCTGATAGTGTTCAAGGGTATTTTCAAGGTTGATATTGATAAAGAGCGCAAGGCGATAGAGGAGTCCGAGTCCGGAGCAAACAACGCCCGCCGCATGCATGTCAAGGTGGCCAATCCGGCGCTGTTTGGAAAGAAACTCAATGAGTTACCCGGAGATGCGGCTTCCAGCTTCATCGTTTCGCGTATCATGAGGGACGGTGAGATTTCCATTCCGGACAATGATACGGTTCTAGAAAAAGATGACATACTCCTGCTTGTGGTATCTACCAAGGATGTTGACGCGCTTCATATTCTCTTCGGTGAGGAGGTCAATCTACATGTTGACGACTGGCTCAAGCAGGATCACAAATATGTAGTCAGGAAACTCGTCGTGACAAAGTCACGCCTTACCGGCCGCAAGATCCGTGAGCTTGATATCCGTCACCTCTATGGAGTGAATATTACACGAATCATACGTTCTGGTGTCGAGATTGTCGCTACCCCCAACTCATATATCCAGATGGGAGACCGTCTTCTAGCCGTAGGTCCCGAGGTCGGTATCGAGAAGGTGTCCAAGCTTGTCGGCAACACCAGCAATGCCCTGGACAAACCCAACATTGTGCCCATTTTCCTCGGCGTGGTATTCGGTATCATCTTTGGCTCTATACCTATCAAGTTCCCCGGCATTCCGCAGGCTATCAAACTCGGCCTTGCAGGAGGCCCGCTGATTATTGCCATCCTTCTTGGCTATTTCGGCCCCCGTTACAGAATTACAACCTATACCACCACCAGCGCAAACCTTATGATGCGTGAGATGGGCATCTGTCTTTTCCTCGCGGCGGTCGGTATCGGAGCAGGTGAAAATTTCGTAAGCTCCATCCTGGGCGGAGGATACCTCTGGATTGTATATGGCTTGATCATAACCCTTGTGCCCGTCACCCTGACCATCATTATATCAAGGCTTGTATTCAAGTTCAATTATTTCCAGATCAGTGGCCTTGTGTCAGGTTCAACGACCAATCCTCCCGTGCTTGCGTTCGCGCAGAGCCAGTATGGCTCCGAGTATACATCGGTCAACTATGCCACAGTCTACCCTCTTACCATGTTCATGAGGGTGCTTGCTGCGCAGTTGCTTATCCTCATAGCGTTTGCATAGTCATGCCTGAGCTGTTTTATCCGTCCGAGCCGGCTTCAATATTGCCGAAACCCACTGCCGACAATCCGGTTCCTTATGATGGCACTGAGACGGAAATGCTTCCTGTCGTCGAACCAAACGGGGTAGTGATCGGCCAGGCGTCACGAAGATACGCTCACGAATGCAGGCTGCTGCATCCGGTGGTGCATCTCCATATCATAAACCGTATGGGCCGTCTGTACATCCAGAAGCGGTCCATGTCCAAAAAGCTCCTTCCCGGCTATTGGGACACGGCGGTCGGCGGGCATGTTTCATACGGCGAAAATGTCGTTGAAGCGCTGTGCCGTGAGGCGTCGGAAGAACTCTCGTTTGTCGGCTTCAATCCTGTCTGTCTCGGCAGCTATGTGTGGGAAAGCCCTACAGAGAGGGAACTGGTGCATGTTTTTGCCACAGTAGGCAATTTCTCCCTTACTCCTGACCATGACGAGGTATCGGACGGGAGGTATTGGGACATGAAAGATATAGAAGATAATTTGGGTAAATCCGTATTTACACCTAACTTTGAACAAGAATTCCAGAGAATCCGCCCTTCGTTGGAAGCATTGTTGTAATTCCTTTTAACATCGCTTATAACCAATATATAATATACACACACCGTGATACAAGATATAGACAAATTCATTCTCGACCAGCTCTCGGTCTGGCCCGATGCCTCTGAAAACTACAGAAAACTCAAACGCTCAGTGACCCGCCAGCTGGAAGTCAACGGCCTTGCTGTTTCCATCCAGCACAATCCTTCAAGGATAATTTCCACCGCTGCGGAACCGGCTGCCGCCATCGGGCCCTGTTTCCTGTGCGACCGCCCGGAAAAGCAGCGCCTCATCAAGTTCGAAGGTCGCAAGGGACGCAAATATGATGTCTCCATCAATCTCTACCCCATATTCCCAAAGCATCTGGTGATTGCTTCCGAGGAACATGTCCCCCAATGTATCTGGCATAGATACACCGACATGCTTGACATGGCCGAGGCTCTTCCCGACTATGTGATAACCTACAACGGCCCTGCAAGCGGAGCTTCAGCCCCGTTCCACATGCACTTCCAGGCGATGCCCAAGGGCATACTTCCCCTGCAGGCCGAGGCTGAGCGCATCCTGAGCCAGATTGCTGACGCACAGCCTGACGAAGGTGTGCCCAACGACATGGAGCGTGCCGTCGTTCCTGAGTCGTTATCCGGAGACGTGTCCTATGTGGCATCAGTACAAGACGCACAGCTGTTTCACTATAAGCATTTCATGAGAGGTGTATTCATGCTTCGCGCCCGGACGACCAAGTCCATGGCCAAGCAGTTCTATCGCCTCCTTGACAGCGCATCCCTTGAGCCGGGGGAGAGCGAGCCCCGTTTCAACGCCGTGACATACTTCAGTGAGGGAGAGTACAGGGCCGTGGTAGTGTGCCGCAGCAAGCATCGCTCATCCCATTATTTTGCCGAAGGTGATAATCATTATATGCTCAGCCCCGGCTGCGTGGATGTTCACGGCTTTGTCATCACTCCCCGTCAGGAGGACTATGACCGCCTCACATCCGAAAAACTTGGCGAAATCCTGGAGGAAGTATCTGTTTCTTCCGAAGAGGAAAGCAAGATTATCTGGCGCCTTACCCGTACACAGCCCACTATCCAGGTCGGCATTATGTCCGCACCTGAAATTGTCTTTGAAATCATTTCAGACGGAGCAGGCCCTCAGAAAGTCTCCATCCGTGATGGAAAGATAGACTACAACGGAGCACTGTATGACGAACTGTGCTTCGATGCCCAGACCGTATCCACCTTGTTTGCAGAGCCCTCATTCATCCTTCACGACGTTGTCATCGGTATCAATTTCCACTGGGAACGCAAGGTGAACCAGAAGTTCGCCGGCTCCCTGAAGTTCATCGTGGAGAACAAGATGATCACCGCTGTCAATGTCATCGGCGTCGAGGATTATCTTCTCAGCGTCATCTCTTCCGAAATGAAATCTTCCTCCACGCTCGAATTCCTGATGGCCCACTCTGTCATCTCCCGTTCGTGGGTGATGTCACAGATCCGTTCCCGCGGCCAGAAGGAGGAACATGTACATTTCAATGCCACCGACGTCCCTGCACTTGTGACTGAACTTGACACAAAGCTCAACGCCGGAGAAGCGATTGATACCTCATCTTCCAGGGAAGTACCTTCGCATATTGAATGGTTCGGCCACAGCGACCACAAAAACTTCGATGTCTGCGCAGACGACCACTGCCAGCGATACCAGGGCCTTACCATGGCTGTCGGTGACAACGTCCGCACTGCTATCGACCGTACCTGGGGCCAGGTCATGATGTCTGAAGGCGAAATCGTGGATGCACGGTTTTACAAGAGTTGTGGCGGTGCGATGGAAGAATTCAGCGCCGGCTGGGAGGACCATGACTATCCATATCTTGTCGGCAAACTCGACTCCGACTGCGGCGACACCCTGCCCGATCTGACCAGGGAGGACGAAGTACGCAGATGGATCCTCTGCGAGACACCCGAGTCCACACATGCATTCTGCAACACCGAAGATGAAAACATCCTCTCACAGGTGCTCAACGACTATGACCTTGAGACCAAGGACTTCTATCGCTGGAAAGTTGAGTACGGCATAGACTATATATCTGACCTTTTCCGCGAGCGCTCAGGTGTTGATCTGGGTACGATTACCAATCTCATTCCGCTTAAAAGAGGCAAATCCGGCCGCCTGATTTATCTTCGCGTCGTGGGTACCAAAGGCTCTCTCGATATTGGCAAAGAACTTATAATCAGACGCTACTTCTCTGAGTCTCATCTCAAGAGCTCAGCCTTTATCTGGGAATTCACCGAGGGTAAATTGATTCTCAGGGGTGCCGGCTGGGGCCATGGAGTGGGCCTTTGCCAGATCGGCGCCGCAGTGATGGCATATAGCGGGTATTCATATCAGGCCATCCTCCAGCACTACTATCCCGGTCATGAACTCGTAAGACAATAGCACAATATGAAAACCAACGTAAAATCCCCTTGGTGGTGGGTCCCCAGCCTTTATTTCGCTGAAGGCATTCCCTACTTTCTCGTAAACAATATCTCGGTGATGATGTTCACCAAAATGGGCGTTCCCAACGGGCAGATGGCGTTCTTCACGACGCTCCTGTATTTCCCCTGGTTCCTCAAAGGCCTCTGGAGCCCTGTTGTGGACGTCGTCAAGACCAAGCGCTGGTGGATTGTCGGCATGCAGGTGCTGATGACAGCCATGATGCTGCTCCTGACGCTGACCCTGCCGAAACCCTCGGCGGAGCTCATGGCTTCGGGACAGACTCCGGCTTCGGTATTCTGGTTCACGCTGGTTCTTTTTATTATCACAGCATTCGCTTCCGCTACCCATGACATAGCCGCCGACGGCTTCTACATGATCGCCCACAATCCCAGCAGCCAGGCCGCTTTCATCGGCATACGAAGCACATTTTACCGCATATCTTCTATTTTCGGACAAGGCGTGCTCGTGTTTATCGCAGGCCTCGTCGAGAGGCACACCGGCAATATCCCTCTATCCTGGCAGGTGACCCTCGGTGTCTCCGCCGTCGTATTCGCCATCGTCACGCTCTATCACACATTCTTCCTTCCCAAGTCGGAAGACGACCGTCCGAGGATATCCGAAAACGGCGAGACCGACACATGGCGTGAACTCGGCCAGTCCTTCGTCACCTTCTTCACCAAGAAGGGAGTATGGCTCGCCATCATTTTCATGCTGCTGTATCGCCTTCCGGAGGGATTCCTCATCAAAATGTGCTCTCCCTTCCTGGTGGCGCCCATTGAAAAAGGCGGCCTTGGCCTAGGCACTGACGTCTATGGTATTGTCTATGGCACCATCGGTGTGATTGCCCTTCTGGCCGGCGGTATCGTCGGAGGAATATTCGCATCCCGCGTGGGCCTCAAAAAGGCACTCTGGTGGATGGCTGCCGGCATGACGCTGCCCTGTCTGACTTTCGTCTACCTGGCTACGGCCCTCCCTTCAAACCTCATCGTCGTATCGGTCGCCGTCGCCATTGAACAGTTCGGCTACGGATTTGGCTTCACAGCCTATATGCTCTATATGATGTACTTCTCAGAAGGGGAGTTCAAGACCTCCCACTACGCTATCTGCACTGCGTTCATGGCTCTCAGCATGATGCTTCCCGGCTTCGTGGCCGGCTATATCCAGGAGGCCATCGGCTATGTCAGCTTCTTCTGGATGGTAATGGTATGCTGCATAGCTACCGTCGCCGTCACAATCGCAGCACGCCGCAATGTGGATTCCGACTATGGTAAAAAATAACAACCGGACATGAAATACACGCTAATCACCATTATCTCCCTCTTCGCAGCCCTCACCGTCTCGGCCGAAGTCCATCCCGGCATAGAAGTACTCCGCGACCGCGGTTTTGACGGCCTCCAGGGCAAACGCGTTGGCCTTGTTACCAATCCCAGCGGCGTCGATCGCCAGCTCAACTCTACAATCGATATCCTCTACGCAGCGGAAAATGTCGATCTGGTCGCCCTCTTCGGACCCGAACACGGCGTCCGCGGAGAGGTCTATGCCGGCGGCAAAGTTACTGACGGCACCGACCCTATCACCGGTCTCCCCGTCTATTCCATCTACGGAGCCCATCGCAAACCGACCCCTGAAATGCTCCGTGGCATCGATGTCATGGTCTATGATATCCAGGACGTCGGCACACGCTCATACACCTTCATCAGCACCCTCGGCCTCGTCATGAGGGCATGCGCCGAGCAGGGCATCGAAGTCATGGTCCTCGACCGCCCCAATCCTCTTGGTGGCCTCAAGGTAGAGGGCTGCGTCGTAGAGCCGGGATTCTTCTCATTCGTCAGCGAATTCAAGATCCCCTACATCTACGGCCTCACTGTCGGCGAACTCGCCATACTTCTCAATGAGGATGGTCTCAATTGCGGTGAAAAAGGCAACGAAGAGCCTCTCAGCTGCAAACTTTCCGTCATCCCTATGGAAGGATGGCACCGCGACATGCTCTATGTCGACACCAGGCTTCCCTGGATCCTTCCTTCGCCCAATGTCCCCAATCCCTCCTCTGCGATAGGCTACCCCAGCTCAGGTATCTGCGGCGAATTCAACGGCTTCCTCAACATCGGTGTCGGCTATACACTTCCCTTCGAGGTCTTTGCCGCCGAATGGGTCGATGCGCAGGCTCTTAAAGACCGTCTGGACAGCTACGGCATCCCCGGTGTCGCATTCCGCACCATCCACTTCACCCCCTTCTTCGGCAGTCTCCAGGGCAAGCTCATACACGGCGTCCAATTCTTCTATACAGACTACGAAGCGGCGCCCATAACTCTCGTCCAATTCTATGTCATGCAGGCGGTCGGCGAACTGTATCCGGACCGCAATCCCTTCACCGCCGGCGGCCGCAACCGGATGTTCGATCAGGTGTGTGGTACGGATTATGTAAGAATCAACTTCGGCAAGCGCATGAAAGTCGCTGACATCCTGGACTATTGGACCAAGGATGCCGACGCATTCAAGGCACTTTCCCAAAAGTACTACCTGTATAATTAAACACAGAAAGCCATGAGAAGAAATTGTCAACTCGCAGCAGCCGGACTGCTCGCAATCGCCCTGATTGCTGGTTCGATTGACGCCTCCGCCCAGAGAAGACGCACCACGACAACGACTACCACCACCTCATCCAATAACTCCGGCAGTTCTTCCAACTCCTCCTCCACATCGAGACGTTCCTCCTCCAGCCGCAACTCCGGTACCTCATCCGGCAATGTCAGCCGCAGCACCACGAAATCTTCTGACAGCAAGTCATCAGGTGCCGTGCAGCAAAACAATACGACCCGCCGCAGGACCACCACTACAACCGGCAGTCAGTCTTCCGGTACTACCAGGCAGGGCAATACAAACAGACAATCCGCCACTACCCAGCAGGGCAGCACCACTACCCAGCAGGGCAATACCACACGCCGCAGCACTACCTCCGGCAGCGCCGCCACCCGCAGCGGTGACACCGGCACCACCACCCGCCGTGTCGCCACCCGCAGCGCCTCCGGCACTGCTTCCAGCAAAGAAAGCCGCCGCAGCGCCTCTTCA